>JAMFSG010000021.1 GCA_026225155.1 Verrucomicrobiota bacterium | reverse complement strand
GCATCCGTTCCAAATCAACTTCGAGAATCGTCACGTCCGCGCCGAGGCCTTGCGCCATGCGCGCGGCATTCACGCCCGACGCGCCGCCGCCGAGCACAACAACTTTGCCCGGCAAAACTCCGGGCACGCCGCCGAGCAACGTGCCGCTGCCACCAAAATGTTTTGCCAAAAAATAGCCGCCGACCAGCACGCTCATGCGCCCGGCGATTTCGCTCATCGGTTCGAGCAACGGCAAACGGCGGTTCACCTCGATCGTTTCATACGCGATGCACGTCGCGCCGGATTTCATCAACGCCTCCGTCAACGGCTTGCTCGCCGCGAGGTGCAAGTAGGTGAAAAGGATTTGCCCTTTTTTCAACAATGGAAATTCGCTCGGCAACGGTTCTTTGACTTTGATGATCAAATCCGCGTGCTCAAAAACCGCCGCGTGCGAATCCACCAACTTCGCACCCGCGATTTCATATTCCGCATCGGGATAACCCGCGCCGATTCCGGCACCGCGTTCGACGACGACCGTGTGGCCGCGCTTGATGAGTTGATACGCGCCGCTGGGTAGCAATGCGACACGGTATTCCTGCTCTTTGATTTCTTTGGGGACGCCAATGGTCATAAAAATATGAAGCGCGTTGAGTTTAAGTTTAGAAACTGTTCCTTATGCGCTGAACCTAGCAAAAGAGGCTGGGTTGTCAATCTTCCCGCCGACGGTTTTGCTACGGATGAATACAAATGGAAGGCGGCGGAATTATTTTGCCTTGGCCACATTTAATCTGCCAATCTCAACCGCGTTCAAGTCCCATCGTCAGCAGTCGGCTTAAATACAATTTTTAACTCTCTATGAAATGGTATTACGTTGAGCAAGGTCAGCAAACCGGCCCGGTCAGCGACGAACAACTCGCCGAACTTGTCCGCAGCGGTAAAATCAATCCCGGCACGTTGGTCTGGCACGAGGGTTTGCCGGAATGGCGGCCCTACGCGCAAGCCACCGGTTCGGGTGAAAATTTCAACGCGAATGCAGGAACTCCAGCGGCCGGCTCGACGAGTCAAACCAGCGAGGCGGTCTGCGCGGAATGCGGAAAAATATTTCCCGTGGATGAAATGATCCGGCACGGCAACGCGCGCATCTGCGCGAATTGCAAACCGGTGTTCATGCAGAAACTGGCCGAGGGCGCGCAGCTCAACACGGGTGATCTGAATTATGCCGGATTCTGGATCCGCGCCGGCGCAAAGATTCTGGACGGTTTGATCATCGGGGTGCCGATGATGGTGGTTTATTTTATCCTGATTTTTCCCATCATCACCAGCAGCCGCGGTTCTTCGACGCCACCGCAACTCGGAGCTTTGCCGTTCCTGCTCCAGTTCGGCATGATTTTCGTCAACATGGCGTATCAGATTTTTTTCCTCGGCAAATATGGCGGGACGCCCGGCAAGATGGCGTGCAAGATAAAAGTCGTCAACGCCGATGGCGGCAAGATTGGTTACGGCCGCGCGGCCGGGCGTTTTTTTGCGGAACTGCTCAGCGGCATCATTTGTTACATCGGTTATATCATCGCCGGTTTTGATAATCCTCAAAAGCGCGCCCTGCACGATCACATCTGCAATACGCGGGTG
This sequence comes from Verrucomicrobiota bacterium, assembly GCA_026225155.1. Taxonomy (GTDB): domain Bacteria; phylum Verrucomicrobiota; class Verrucomicrobiia; order Limisphaerales; family UBA11358; genus UBA11358. The sequence continues at coordinate 3,537 of JAMFSG010000021.1, read as the reverse complement.
ATCTATAAATAACCGGCGATGAAGCCGTTGATCCAGTGCCCCAAATGTCAGGCGTGGTTGATGGAGGAAATTTTCAACCGGCCGGATTTGTCGCCATGTCCCGCCTGCGGCGTGCCGTTGCAAGTGGAAGTTTTTCCCGCCTTGTTCCGCAAAATTACTCCGGGACAAAATGCCGAAACCATCATGGTCGAAGGCGAATCAAGCTGCTTTTATCATCCGCAAAAAAAAGCCGTGCGCCCGTGTGACAGTTGCGGACGATTTATGTGCGCGCTGTGCGATTGTGAATTGAACGGCCAGCATTTTTGCCCCGCCTGCCTCGAGGCCGGTAAAACCAAGGGCAAAATCAAAAGCCTCGACAACCAGCGCATGCTGTATGACCGCATCGCCCTTTCACTGGCGGTTTATCCGCTGTTGATTTTTTATTTCACGATCATCACGGCACCGATGGCTTTGTTCATCGCGTTTCGGCATTGGAAATCACCGCCGAGTTTGGTGCGGCGCACAAAAATCCGTTTTGTGGTCGCCATCATCCTTGCGCTTTTACAGATTGCCGGCTGGATAATTTTCTTTGTCGTCCTCGCCACCCGGCATCATTCTTGAACGCATGGTAAAAACTGGCTATCAACGTCTGACCCGCGCATCTGCGCGCGGAATTTTTGCCGTCGCCGTCATGTCCCGCACCAGCTTGTGGCTGGGCGAAGATCATTTATTATTCGTGGAATCCAGCGGCTACACGGAAAAATATAAACGCTTTTATTTCCGCGACATCCAGACATTGATGGTGCAGCACACGCCCATCGGCCATACTTTGAACATTTTGTTCGCAATTTTCCTCGTCTTGACGATGATCTTCGGCCTCCTTGCGCAAAACACCGGTTGGAGAATTTTCTTTTTCATCTTCGTCGGCATTTTTGGCCTCGCCTTGGTCATAAATTTATTCAAGGGCCAAACCTGCAACTGTTTTCTTCGCACGGCGGTCCAGATTGAAGAATTGCCGCCGTTGCGCCGCGTGCGCCGTGCGCAAAAAATATTCGCCCGCATCCATCCGCTCATCGCCGCCGCGCAAGGCGGTGAACTTTCGGCGGAAATGATTTCCGCGCAAATGCACGAACCGGCTTCGTCGGCCGCTGCGGACGCTACCGTCAGCGAAACGACGGGCGAGGCCGCGACCACAATCGCCAGTGCGGAAACACCAAATCCTCCGCCCAAACTGGATTCTTAAACTGCATGCCCACGCTCGTCCATCAGCGTTGTTTCAACCATGCCGCACGCGAGGCAGCAGCGCGCTGTCCGGAATGTTCGCAATTTTACTGCCGCGAGTGCATCACCGAACACGACGACCGCGTCCTCTGCGCTGCGTGTCTGAAAAAATCGACGCGCACCGCGCACTCGCGCCGTCCGGCGTTTTTGAAATTGCTGCGCCTCGTGCAATGCGCGCTCGGCATTTTCATCGTCTGGTTTTTCTTTTTTTTGATCGGCGAAACGCTTTTGAAATTGCCCGATTCGTTTCATGAAGGAACGCTCTGGCAAGTCCATGAGACGGAAAAATAATGAAACGCGCGCGGCGACAACAAGGCAAAGGCGCTTTCGATCTCATCGAAGAAGCCACGCACTTGCTGCGCACCGCGCCCGCCGCGACGCTGGCGGTTTATTATCTCGGCGCCTTTCCGTTCGCACTGGGATTTTTGTATTTCTGGGCCGACATGAGCCGCAGTCCGTTCGCTTCGCAACATCTCGCCGAGGCCACGTTCGGCATGGCCGTGCTGTTTTTCTGGATGAAATTTTGCCAGGTTCTTTTCGCCCGCAGCCTGCGCGCGCAAATCACCGGCGAAAATTTTCCATGTTTGAATTTTCGCCAGTGCGCGCGGATTTTTCTGACGCAAACCATTTTGCAACCGCTCGGTTTATTTTTGATCCCGTTCGCGGCGGTTCCGCTGATTCCATTTCCGTGGGTCTATGCTTTTTTTCAAAATGTCACCGCGCTGGCCAATTGCGATTCGGGCGAAGCCGCGAAGCTGTTCAAAAAATCCTGGAAACAGGCGACGCTCTGGCCCGCGCAAAATAATATCGTCCTCGCCATTCTGTCCGCCTTCGCGCTTTGCGTTTTTCTCAATTGGGCGACTGTCTGCCTTTTGCTGCCGCAACTGGCGAAAATACTTTTCGGCGTCAGCTCCATTTTCACCGAAAGCCCTTACAGCGCGTTGAATACGACTTTTTTCACCGGCATGGCTGCGCTGACGTATCTGTGCGTGGATCCGATTTTGAAAACGATTTACGTCCTGCGCTGTTTTTACGGCGAGTCGTTGCAATCCGGCGAAGACTTGAAAGCCGAGCTAAAACCTTTTACCATTTCCGCGCATAAACTTGCCGCCACGGTCATTATTTTTTCCGCGCTTTTTTGTGCGTTGCCATCCAAGGCGGCGGATTCAAATGCGCCGATTGCCGCCGCAGTTAATTCCCAGATTGCTCCGCCGGATTTGGATCACGCGATCAATCAAACCATCCACGAACGCAAATTCACCTGGCGGATGCCGCGCGAAAAAATCGCTGATGATGGCGCCAACGACGGCATCTTCACGCGCTTTTTTAATAACATCGGAAAGATGACGCGCGAGTGGGCGCATGACATCGCCCAATGGCTGGACGCCCTGATAAAAAAACTTTTTCCGCATCAACGAACCGTTTCCGCGTCGCACGAAAATTCCGGTTACGGCTGGATCACGTCCTTGCAAGTTTTGCTCTACGGGCTGGTCGCGGTGGCGATTTCCGCGCTCGCCATTTTTCTTCTTCGTCTTTGGGTCAACCGCCGCAAATCGCCCGTCGCCGTCGCCAGTGTCGCGATCCAACCCGTGCCTGACATCACGGATGAAAATGTGCGCGCCGACCAGTTGCCCGAAGACGGCTGGACGAAGCTCGCGCGTGAATTGCTCGAACGCGGCGAATTTCGCCTCGCCATGCGCGCGTTTTATCTCGCCAGCCTGTCGCATCTGGCCGCGCGCAATCTCATCAGCATCGCGCGCTTCAAATCCAACCGCGATTACGAGCGCGAGTTGCGCCGCCGCGCGCATTCATTTCCGAACTTGCTGAACATTTTTGGCGACAATCTTTTTTCCTTTGAACGCAGTTGGTATGGCACGCACGTGGCTAGCCGCGAACTGGTGAACGAATTTTCCGCGAACGTGGAAAAAATAAAATCCGCCGGATGAAAAAATATCTGCCCATCATCCTGCTGCTCGGCGGTGCGGCGATTTTTGCGTTCGGCATCGGCGAACTTTTCAAGCTCCGGTTTGAACGCGGCGATGTTTATCCGGCTTATTCGTCGCTGCGCGCCGACCCGCTGGGCGCGATGGCTTTTTACGAAAGTCTCGAAAAAGTTTCCGGCATTTCCACGCGCCGCGATTTCAGCAACGATGACCGCCTGCCCGAAACGCCGCACACGGTTTATCTGCAAATCGCCGGTTCGCCTTACGATTGGGATTGGATGCCGGCGGATTCGTTTCGCGAAGTTGAAAATTTTCTCGCCCGCGGCGACCGGCT
>JAMFSG010000277.1 GCA_026225155.1 Verrucomicrobiota bacterium | reverse complement strand
GACGCTTTGAAAGATTCTTTACACTGGCCAGCGGGATTGACCACATCGAATCGCGTTCGCTGCCCGGCGTGAGCCTGATCAAAATTTATTTTCAGCCGGGCTTCAACGCCGATTCCGCCGTGACGAGCATCGCGAATCTGGCGATGGCGGATTTGCGTCGGTTGCCGCCGGGCACGTTGCCGCCGGTCGTTTTGAAATTTGACGCTTCGAGCTTGCCGGTTTGTCTCGTCACGCTGAAAGGAAAAGAGTTGGACGAAACGGCGCTGCACGACCTCGCGCAATTTGACGTGCGCAACCAGATCGCGAATGTGCCGGGCGCATCCGTGCCACAGCCGTTCGGCGGACGTTACCGCCAGATCATGGTCTATGTTGATCCGCTGAAACTCGAAGCGCATCAGTTGAGCGTGATGGATGTCGTGCGCACGGTGAACAATGCGAATTTGATTTTGCCCGCCGGCGACGTGAAGGTCGGCCCTTACGATTACAATCTTTACGCGAACAGTCAGATCAACGCGATGGCGGATATCAATCAATTGCCGCTGAAAACCGTCGGCAACGCTTCCGTGCTCGTCGGCGATGTCGGCCACGCGGAGGATGGTTCGCAAATCCAATACAACATCGTGCGCGTGGACGGCCAGCGTTCGGTTTATCTGCCGATCCTCAAACAAGGCGGCGATGCGAACACGATCGCCGTCGTGAGCGGAATCAAAAACGCCGTCGCCAATCTGCTCGACGTGCCGAAACAACTCGTGACAAAAGTCGTTTTCGATCAATCGGTCTTCGTCAAAAATGCTATCGAGAATTTAATCCACGAAGGCGCGATTGGTCTTGTGCTGACGGGTTTGATGATTTTGATTTTTCTCGGCAACTTGCGCGCAACCGTCGCGGTTTTTTTATCCATTCCGCTTTCCGCGCTGGCGACGTTCATCGCGCTTTCATTCGGCAACAGCACGATCAACACGATGATTCTCGGCGGACTCGCGCTGGCATTTTCGCGGCTGATTGATAATTCCGTCGTCGTGCTGGAAAATATTTTTCGCCATCTCGAAATGGGCGAGCCGCCGGAAATCGCCGCCGAACGCGGCGGACGCGAAGTCGCTTTGCCGGTTTTGGCCGCGACGCTGACGACTGCCATCGTTTTTTTTCCGGTTGTTTTTCTTTACGGCGTCAGCAAATTTCTTTTCACCGCGCTCGCACTGGCCGTCGTGCTTTCGCTGTTCGCGTCTTACGTCGTCGCATTGACTGTCGTGCCGCTGTTTTGCGCAAAATTAATTAAATCCCATCACGGCCACGTCGCCGGTGAATTGGAAATCAAAAAAGGTTTCGCGCGCCGTTTCAACACTTGGTTCAACCGCAAATTCAGCCAGATGCTCGATCGTTACGAAGGCGTTTTGAACCGTGCGTTGCTGCGTCCGCTCGCGACGGTGCTCGGCATCACCGGGATTTTTATTTTGAGCCTCGCGCTTTATCCGTTGATCGGCGAAGCGTATTTTCCGCGCACCGATCCGAGCCAGTTCGTCATCAATCTTAAAGCCACCACCGGCACGCGCATCGAACTGACCGACAAATTGGTCGCGCAAGTGGAACAAATCGTCCGCGACGTTGTGCCGACCAATGATCTGAAAATCATCGTCTCGAACATCGGCATCACGCCGGATTTGTCGTCCATTTACACGCCGAATTCCGGCCCGCACACGGCGTTTGTGCAGGTCGCTTTGAACGAAGGCCATCGCGTCAGCAGTTTTGAATACATGAACCGCGTGCGTGCGCGCCTGCAAAAAGATTTGCCGGAAGTCTCCGCTTATTTTCAGACCGGCGGCCTCGTGGACGCGGTTTTGAATCTCGGAATTCCCGCGCCGCTCGACATCCAGATCAGCGGCAACGATCTCAACGCCGCGCACCAGACCGCCGTGGAAATTGCCAATAAAGTTCGCGCGCTGCCCGGCGTCAGCGATGTGCTGGTGCCGCAAGACATGGATTATCCCGCGCTGAAATTGAACATTGATCGCATCCGCGCGAGCGAACTCGGCCTCGACGAACGCGAAGTCGTCGGCAACGTCATCACCGCGCTGACTTCGGATCAAATGATCGCGCCGAGTTATTGGGTGGATCCAAAAACCGGCAATAATTATTTTCTCACCGTCCAGTATCCGGAAAATTTCATCAAAAATTTGACCGACTTGTCTTCCGTGCCATTGCGCGGCGCGAAATCCGCTTTGCCGACACGACTGGACAATGTCAGCCAGATCACGCACCTCGACTCGCCGACCGAAGTGGATCATTATCAACTGCGCCGCGAAATGGATGTCTATGTTTCGCCGACGAGCGAAGATATCGGCAAAGTTTTGAGCGGCGTCCAAAAAATTCTGCGCGAAACTAAATTGCCGGAAAATATCCGCGCAGAAATTCGCGGCTCCGCGCACGCGATGCAAGTTTCCTTCCGCAGCTTTGGCTTGGGATTATTGCTTTCGACCATTCTGGTTTATTTGATTCTCGTCGCGCAATTCAAATCATTTTCCGATCCGCTGCTGATTTTGCTCGCCGTGCCGACGGGCTTGACCGGCGTGCTGATAATTTTATTTGCAACGAACACGACGCTCAACGTCATGTCGCTGATGGGCGTCGTGATGATGGTCGGCATCGTCGTTTCCAACAGCATTCTCATCGTGGAATTCACGAACCGGCTGCGCGAAGAAGGCAAGCCGTTGCGTGAAGCGGTTTCGCTCGCCTGCCGCGTGCGTTTGCGTCCCGTGCTGATGACTTCGCTCGCCACGCTGATCGGCCTGATTCCGATGGCCGCGAAACTCGGCACCGGCGGCGAAGCCTATGCGCCGCTCGCCCGCGCTATTATTGGCGGACTTGCCGTTTCCGTTGTGCTGACCGTTTTCATCGTCCCGTGCGCGTATTTCATGCTCTATCGAAAAAAAGCTCCAAGCCCCAACGTCCAAGCACCAGAGAAATTCCAAGCGCCAATTTTCAATGAATAGTCATCGCCCAAAAAAAATGTCCGCGTCCGCCGGTTCGAAGTTTGGAAATTGGAGCTTCTCTGGTGCTTGGACGGTTGGATGTTGGCTGTTTTGCTTTTGTTTTTTCAGCGCAAAAATAATTTTCGCCGCCGAAACCGACGCGTTGCGGGTCTTGACTTTGGCCGACGCGGAAAAATTGGCGCTGCAAAATCATCCGCGCATCGCGGCGGCGGATTTTCGCGCACTCGCCGCGCAGGAAATGGTGAAAGAAACCCGCGCCGGTTTTTATCCGAACGCAAATTTGGTGCTCGATGCCGTCGGTGCGAATGACGAAGGCACGCGCATTCTGGCTGGCGGCTTGAACAATCCCAGCGTTTTTGATCGCGCGGCGGGCGGCATTTCTGTGAGCCAGCTCATTACGGATTTCGGTCACACGGCGAATCTCGCCGCCAGTTCCAAATTTCAATCGCAGGCGGAAAACCAAAACGCCAGCGCCACGCGCGAACAGATTTTATTGCGCGTGAACGTCGGATATTTTAACGCGCTGCAGGCGCAAGCGGTTTTGCACGTCGCGCAGCAAACTTTCGCCACGCGCCATTTGTTGCTCGATCAAGTCAGCGTGCTCGCGTCGAACCAATTGAAGTCGGAACTGGACGTGAGCTTTGCGCGCGTCGCGGTTCAGGAAGGAAAATTGTTGGTGCAAAAAGCGCAGAACGATTCCGAGGCGGCGATGACTTCGCTCGCGACTGATTTGGGCGAACGCGATCCAAAATCATTTCAACTTTTGGAACCAACTTCCGGCGCGATTCCAATCACCAACGATGTTTCACAACTGGTCGAAACCGCGCTGACCAAACGTCCCGAACTTTTAAGTTTAAACGACCAGCACGAGGCCGCGCTGCGATTCGCCAAATCCGAACGCGACGCGCGTTTGCCGACGGTTTCCGCGTTTGGTGTCGCGGGCGTCTCGCCGGTTCACGACGATAATCTGCAAAACAATTTTGCCGTCGGCGGCTTGCAGTTGAGTTTGCCGCTGTTCGCTGGCGGCCTTTTCACCGCGCGCCAGCACGCGGCGGAATTGAAATCGCAGGCGGACGAAGAACTGTTGCGCGCGGCGGAAGACGACATCGTGCGCGACGTGCATATCGCGTGGCTGAACGTGAACAACGCGCAGGAGCAACTTCAAACAACCGGCGACTTGGTGCGCAACGCGGCGGACGCTTACGAGCTGGCGGCGGCGCGTTACAAGATCGGCAGCAGTTCCATCGTGGAGTTGAGCCAGGCGCAATTGAGCCTGACTTCCGCGCAGATCACGGACACGAATGCGCGCTACAATCTGCTGATCCAACAGGCGAATTTGAACTACGAAATCGGCGCGCTGCGCTGAAATTCTTTTCTTAATGCGATTTTAATCTGCCGTTCAAGACAAGTTAATCCGTGGCGGATAAAACTTAATCATTATGAAAACAAAAATATTCACCCTCATCGGCGTGGCCATCATCCCAGTGCTCGCTGGCTGCGCGTCACAACCCATGGCCATTTCACCCGTCGGGCCGGCGTCCATCGGTTTTAATCAGGCTGCGTCGCGTGGTTATCTGCGCGTTTTTAGCGCGACGAAGACCCACGCGATCGCGGAAGACACTTATTACTATCCGCACACCGGTTATAGCATCCATGACGAATCCGGAAAAATGATCAAGTTTGTATCCAACCACGTCGGCAGCGTGGATGAATCGCCCGCATTCGTGGCGCTGCCATCCGGCAAATATAACATCGTGGCCCAATCCGAAAGTTATGGGCGTGTCACCGTGCCGGTCGTCGTTGCTAATGGCAAAACGACCGTTGTGCATTTGGATCGTGACTGGCGGGTGGCGGATAGACTGAACGCAAGCAGCGCTGCTGAAAATCTGGTGCGCTTGCCGGATGGCGAGCCAATCGGCTGGAAATTGAATTGAAGCATGGCTGCCTGCGTTGCACGAATTTACGGCGAAGAATCTACTTCCAAATCGTGCAACGTCGGCCCCATCACATCGCCGATGCGGTTGCCGACGAGATTGATGACCACGCAAAAGCCAATCAGCATCACCAGCAAGACGAGAAACGCGCGAAGATGTTTTTTTTCGAACCGGCGCAACGAACGCGCGAAGGCCACCAGCGCAAACAATGCTGACACCACGATCACCGCATCCACGCTCGCGCGTTGCCAGTAGCTGCCGCCAAGATGCAGCCACATCCCGAATTCATCGAACGTCAATCCCATCGCCACGCCGTAGAGCAGGGCGGTGATCTCCGCCTTGCGACCTGTTGGCCGGCGGAAAACGCTGTAACCACCGACCGCCGCCAGCAGGAAAATCCCGTAATTCAGATGATGCACATGTGTGTGGCCGACGAAGAAATAAAGATTCGGCATCATGTCCGCCATGATGAGAAACACGAAAATGCGCGCGAGGATGAACGTTACGATGAAGCTGAACAACGCATACCGCGCAAGCTTGTGCGCTGTTTCCCGCGTCAGATGATGAAGTTCCGTGCTCATGATTGCCGCCGCAACTTAGAAGTTGTCGGCCTGTCCCGTCAAGGTGACGACTTTGATCAAAGCCATTAAAACCGTCGTCCGCATGAAGCCGAAGGATAAAAAAAACCCGTTCAAGAAGTCTTTTTGGTGCGGCGGTTGTCGGCGAAATTCACGGACTTCTTGTAAAAATCCGTATCCGCTTCGGCCAGCTTTTCGTTCAAACTGGGATTTTTGACGCGAAAGAATCCGCAGAATTTCAACAGATAAAAAAAGGCCGCAGAAAGGATGACGAGGGTTCCGTAGGCAACAATTCCATCAACAAGCATAGACCTTGAAGTCAAATAGTGATGAATAGAATGCAACACTGGTTTGAATATGCACTAAACTGTTTCCCCGTCAAAAAAAATTTACAAAAAAGTCACTTTTTTTCACCCAAGTCACGCAATACATTTTTTCGACGAGATGAACGCATTTCAAAGGCATAATAAAAATCCGTCGCACTTATTTTAATCGTGTTTTTCAAGACCGATTGCTTGCGGAAATATTACTGAATCGTGGCTGAACTTTGGTTTGGACAGAATTAATCGAATGAACAAAATTTAACCCTGTAAAATTCTTTGAACGAGTCCGCCGGCAAGAGGCAGATTATTTTATAGCATCACCCTCGATAATCATTAATTACTGGCGTGAATGACGCGGTAGTCGGCCGGAATTTGAAAATCTGAAACATCAACATTTTCTTCTTTGGCCGAAATAAGTATTGTCATGATTTCTCCTAGGGATGATTCAGACTTTGTTTTCACCACCATTCCCGGCAAGTTGCTGAAATCAATGCTGGTGCGTCGGCGCAACTGGGCGACCGGCGACTGGTTTAATTTGGCGAGTTGAACTTTGATTTTGGCGTAATCAGGATAATTTTTTGCGACCCAAATAGTCTCATTCGAGCCGTCACTATTTGTCCAAGTATAAACTTCGGCGGCGTAGTCACCGACCTTTTCGATTTTATCTGTGTCCGTCAGTTTGGGAATTGTGATGCCCACATTGGCGGCATTTAATTTCTGAATGATTTGCGAGCCTAATTCGATGCGGGCAGCTTTGCGATCGTGAATCATCGTGGTTGTATCGCCAGTCTTTAAATCCTGAATGATACTGATTTCACCCAGCCGATTTGACGGCATGTCTTTGCGCGTTTTGTCATCTTTGATTTTCGTGATGATGATTCCATTTTGCGCTGTGCCTTCGACTTGCTGTTTGATCACAAAGTCAGCGTGCACGGAGCAGATCAAAACGATAAAAGTGATTAAGCCGATAATTATTTTCATATGTGAATAGTGTCGCTGGTAAATTAGTGGCTGGATTTACCCCTTTTGTGCTTCCTTTGCCCAAGTGTCTTTCAACGTGATCGTGCGATTTTAGGTCAGCTTTTCAACGACCTTGCCATTTTGCCAGACGATGACGGGCAGACCGAGGGCGCGGTTTTGGGTTTGCACATTGCGAGCAGCGCGGCGCAGGGCGCGTTCGGCACGGGCAACAAATGCAGGAATTTTCCGGGGCTTGTGGTTTTTATTCATACGCCAATCAATTTTCTCAAAGATTCAATATCATGTGTGGCGGAATTCGCCAGCCGTTTCGGCGGCACGTCGCGATTGTCAAATATAGTCCAACGCGTCGCCAGCAGTAGATAATCATCCAGCAGATGGACGAGGCTGCGTTTGAAACGACGGCGAATATCGGTGGCGGGGACGTGATGTCCGCCCAGACTCACACGCTGGCGGACACGCGCAATTGCGTGCGCGGGACTGGAAAGCCAGAGATAATTTAACTCGATATCATAACCAAGCTGTCGTGCGCGGCGGAAAAGGTGGATGTAAGTTTTGCCGCTCAAAGTGCTTTCGAGCGCAAATGTTTCGCGCCGCCGCAGACAATCTTCAACTTGCTGCAATAATAGTCGCGCCGCTTGGATGGCACCATTGCTGGGCTTCAATGGTGAAAGTCCGCGGGCAATTTCATCAGCGTTCAAAAAGCGCAGGCATTTTACTTCCTTTGGCAAAAACTCTCTGGCAAACGTAGTTTTTCCCGCACCGTTACATCCGGCAATCAAATAAATCGTTGGCGGAATGGTAGCCATTTAACTTTTCTGCGCTTCCTTCGCCCAAGTGTCTTTCAACGTGATGGTGCGGTTGAAAATCAGGCGCGAGGCGTTGGGCGTGAGGCTTGAATCTTTGTCCAACGTGAAATAAGCGAGGCGCTCGAATTGATAGCGTTCATTCGCGTTCGCGTCTTTCAAGCTCGGTTCGCATTTGGCGGTGATGACTTCGAGCGAATGCGGGTTGAGGACGGTCTTGAAATCGCGTCCGTCTTTTTCCGGTTCGGCTTCGGTGAAGAGGCGATCGTAAAGGCGCACTTCGGCATCCACCGCGTGCGCGGCGCTGACCCAATGGATCGTGCCTTTGACTTTGCGCGCAGCGGTCGGGCCGCCGGTTTTGCTGTCGAGGTCGGCGGTGCAGCGGAGTTCGGTGATATTGCCGCCGGCGTCTTTCATGACTTCGTCGCACTTGATGATGAAGGCGTATTTCAAACGCACTTCGCCGCCGGGTTTCAACCGGAAAAATTTCGGCGGCGGAATTTCCTGAAAATCGTCGCGTTCGATGAACAGTTCGCGGCTGAATGGAATCTTCCGTCGGCCCGCGCTTTCGTCTTCGGGATTGTTAATGGCGTCGAGTTCCTCGACTTTGCCTTCGGGAAAATTCGTGATGACGATTTTTAGCGGACGCAACACAGCGAGCCGGCGCAACGAACGTTTGTTCAGATCGTCGCGGACGGCATGTTCATAAACCGCGACGTCAGTTTGGCTGATGTATTTCGTGACGCCGACGCCAATGGCAAAATTGCGCAGCGCCGTCGCCGTCACGCCGCGCCGACGGATGCCGGAAATCGTCGGCAGACGCGGATCGTCCCAGCCGGTGACGATTTTATCCTGCACGAGCGAAATGAGTTTGCGTTTGGAAACGATCGTGTGGCTCGGACTCAATTTCGCGAATTCATATTGCTTCGGCAACGCGCGCGGCAGATGGAGCGATTCGAGAATCCAATCGTAAAGCGGACGGTGCACTTCAAATTCCAACGTGCAGATCGAGTGCGTGACACCTTCGATGTAATCGCTCAAACAATGCGCGAAATCATACATCGGATAGATGCACCACTTCGCGCCGGTGTGATGATGTTCGGCATGTTTGATGCGATAAAGAATCGGGTCGCGCAGCCAGATGTTCGGCGACGCCATGTCAATTTTCGCGCGAAGTGTGCGTGCGCCGTCGGGAAATTCCCCGGCTTTCATGCGCTGAAAGAGATCAAGATTTTCTTCTTTCGAGCGATTACGAAATGGCGAATCCTGTCCGGGCCGATCCGGCGTGCCGCGATACAATTCCATGTCCGCCGCCGAAAGATCGCAGACGAACGCCTTGCCGCGTTCGATCAATTGCTCCGCGTAATCATAAATCTGGCCGAAATAATCGCTCGCGTAAAACGGCTCGAACTTGATCGGAGAATTTTTCCGTTCCGCTGCTGAAGTTCCGAAAATCGCGGGCTGATAAAAATCGCGTTTGCCGTCGCCGCTGATGGTTTCCGGAGTTTTGCCTGCGGGTTTGAGACCAAGCCGGTCTTCCGCCCAATCGCCGATCAGCCAGTTCACATCTTCTTGAATGCTTTCGACATATTCGATCTCTTCCTTCGTCGGATTCGTATCGTCCATCCGCAGATTGCAGATGCCGCCGAATTCACGCGCGATGCCGAAGTTCAGGCAGATGCTTTTCGCGTGGCCGATGTGCAGGTAACCATTCGGTTCCGGCGGAAAACGCGTGTGGATGCGCGGATATTTTTCCTCGGCAACGTGTTTCGCCACAATGTCGCGTATGAAATCAGACGGCGCGGGCGCGGGTGTTTCGATGTTTTCCAGGCTCATAAAAAAGTTTTGGTAGCGTAACAAACAGGGTTGCCAATGTCCATTGACTAGCCGACAGTCTGCGCGACCGAAATAAAATGGACAGCATCGAAACCATCATCTGCCTGATCTTGTTGCTCATGGCCGTGCCGGACTTGTGCCGCAAATTCGGACGACCCGCGCTCGCCAACGCGTTCTTCGTCATCTTCGGCTTGATGCTCGGGCCGCTTGTGCAAACGGATGTCAAAACGATGGTGGATCAAGCTGGCGAAGTCGGATTTCTGCTCGTGCTGTTTGAAGTCGGCTTGGAAATTGACCTGCCAAAATTTCGCGAATTCATTCCGTCGTTGCGCTACGCAGTTTTGTGGTCGCTCGTGCAATACATTTTAATCCTCGCGCTGGCGAATGCGGCGGGACTCAATTTGCCGGAAGGAATCCTCGCCGCAGCGGCGCTCGGCAGTTGTTCGTTGAGCATGGCGTATTTCGGTTGGAAAAATTATCCAGGCTTGACCGGCGCGCCGCGCGATTTTGTTTTGCAGATCATGATCGCGCTCGAAGTGCTGGCGATCGTCATCTTGAGTGTCGGCGGCATCGCGGTAGCGCATGGCTTGAGCTGGTTGATTTTGCTGAAACTCGCGGGCATCGCCGTGACGGTTTATCTCATCAGCCGTTTCGCCACGCACGTCGTGAAATTATTTCAGTGGATCATCCAAAAAACCACGCATTGGCGCGTGCATTTTCTCGTGTTGCTCGTGCTGATCATCTGCGCCATCGGCGAACGGCTTGGCTTGTCGGCGGCGAAAACGGCGTTCTTCCTCGGCCTGTTCATGAGCCGCGCGGAATTTCAAGGCCAGAACGTCGAAGAATACATCGCGCCGATCAGCCGACGATTTTTAATCCCGATTTTTTTCATGTCGCTCGGCCTTTTGATCGATGCACGGATGCTGTTTTCTTACACCGCATTGCTGGCGTTTTGCGGCGCGTTCTTGCTGATCGGTTTTCGCGAAGTCATTCATCGTCGCTGGCTGAAAACCGGTGGCGACGTGGGAACGTATCTTTTGCTCTGCCCAAATCTCACAATGGCTGCGCTGGCGGCAAAGACTTTGCTCCAAGGCGACAGTCGCGCCGCCGCAACGTGGGTCGTCTTGAGCGGATTATTTTTATCCGTGATCTCGCTGCTGATGTTGCCACGCGTGGTGGAAGAAAATGTGAAAACCGCTTTGCCGCAGAATTGAAACCAAATTCCGTCGCGTAATCGGTAGGGCAAAGCTTCCGCTTTGCTCCGACTAAACCAAGAGAACGAAGGCGCTTTGTTTCCTTCGTTCGCTTCTGTTCAATTTTTTTTTTGCCGCTGAATTTGGGCGGAGCGGCAACTCCGCCCTACCGGTTTTATTCCGTCTTTTCCGCCAGCGGCGAAAATTGATTCGTCTCCGGGTCGTAGGCAAAAAGTTCCGCTGTGGCG
>JAMFSG010000276.1 GCA_026225155.1 Verrucomicrobiota bacterium | reverse complement strand
TTTTCTTCAGCGCAAGATTAGTGGTGCCGGCGGGCACGAGAAATTCCTGCCACTTGGTCTGCTTCGGTTCCAAGTTTGGCACGATGAAAGGAACAGGCGTGCCAGTGAACAGCGGCGGCGGCAATTCAGTTTTGAGCGGGATTTTGTCCTGCGCAAAAGCCGTGACGGCGGCAAGCAACGCGGTGGCGATGGAAAATTTCAACAATAATTTTTTCATGTGACAATGATTTCAAGCTTCGACTTCTTCGGGCGTGATGACAATTCTTTTTTCCGCCCCGATGGCTTCGTTCGCCTTGTGGATGACATATTCGCTGCGGAACGCTTCGTCGCCCGGACAATTCAATTTCGCGGTGCCACGAACGGCGGCGAAAAAGTTTTCCAGATGCGGCTGGTGCGGCGGCTTGCTGAAGAACACGGGAATTTCATATTGCGCGAGCGCGGCGGTTTCGCGCACGTCCACTTTCGTGGCGTCCGCGCTGGAATCTTCCTTGAGCGAAACCAAACCGCGTTGGATCAGATCATCCCACGAACCTTCGGCACTGGCCTCACGATAAATGGCGCAAATTTTCGGGTCTTCCGACATTTTGATCGTGCCGTCGTCGCCCATGAACTGTTCAAAATAACCGCCGCCCGCGCTCGTCGTGGTCTGCACTTGATAAAATGCCCGCGCAATGCCCTTGGTCGAAGGATATTCGTAAACTACCATCGCATTGTCATACCAATCGTGGTTGGTGTAATAATCCAACCCGCCGCTCGCCATGACGGATCGCGGCGCTTTGCCCAACCACCAGTTAAAAATATCAATTTGGTGTGCGCCAAGGTCGGACAACGGCCCGCCGCCCAGTCCTTTGAACCAGCGCCAATTGCGGAACTGGTGCATGTCTTTGAAACCATATTTCGCGAGTTGATCGGCAGTCATTTCCGAATGTTTCGGCCACGCCAAATCCTGCGCCACCGCGCGATTCCATTGCGCCTGAGCCGCCGTCAAATTGCCGCAAAATTTCGCGTCGCCCAGCAAACGGGTTTTTGTGAAAAGATAACGCGGATTGCTGCGCCGCTGATGGCCGATCTGCAACAACTTTCCAGTTTCCCGCATCGTCTGCACCATCGAACGCGCGCCGTCAATGGTATTGCTCATCATCTTTTCGCAATACACGTGCAAGCCGGCCTTCAAACACGCATTCGTGATCGGTGCGTGCCAGAAATCCGGCGTGGCGACAATGACCGCCTGCAAATCTTTTTCCTTGGCCAGCAGGTCTTCGTAATTTTCGTAGGCGTTCACGGCAAAACCGTTGGCCTTGTAAGTTTTCTGGCCCACATTGCGGTTGTATGCCCAGATGTCGCACAGCGCAACGACCTTGATGTCGCCAGCATTCATGATGTTCATCAACGATTCCGACAACACGCCGCCCTCCGCGCCATAACCGATGAGCGCGACGTTGATGGCGTTCAGCGAAGATTTCTTTTTCTCGGCAACGGGAGCTTCCTGGCTACAAGAACTCAAAAGCAGACCGGCACCGGCGACCGCCGTCGTGCCGAGAAAATCGCGGCGGGTGATGAGTGATTTTACCATTTTTTGAGAATTGCAAGTTTGTTGTGTTTCGCCAGTGCCAACGCGAATGCGACCAGCGCGACGTGAATGCCGAGATAAGCAATGCCGTCCGGTTTATCAATCAAGATCAAACCAACCGTCAGCGCAAGATACAACAGCGCCTGAACGAACAGCGAAATGCGCGTGCCCAAACCGACCAGCAACATGATGCCGGTCAAAATAAATAGCGGCCCGAGCAAATGATCGAACAGGCTCAATCCAAATTTCGGCAGCAACGGTTCGAGCGCAAATTTTTCCTTCAGCGCATCCGGCACGCCCGCGTAATTGGCGAACGCATAATGTTTGATGTTCACATTGTGCATCACGCCGCTCGCGTCCGGCTGTCCTGTCGTCGGGTCAATCACCGCCACCGGCGTCGCCGTCGCTTTGCCGAATTTCTCGATGCCCGCGAGCAACGCACGCACGCCCAGCCACAACCGCAACACGATGAACGCCAGTCCTAAATCGCAATCGCAGCCGCCGGTTTTTTTATTTTCGTTTGATTCGCTCATGGTTTTTCAGAATAAGATTATATCTTCGACCTAAATTCAAGCACTGGATTCAAAAATTTTATTTATGGATCGAAGTAGCTTGGAAAATTGATACCGCAAAGGACGGCCAACAGCGAACATGATTTCGAAATTATCCGCCAACTGCTGTTCAAATTGGAAAAATTTCCACCAACGTTGTTTCTCGCCAACGGCTTTAATTTCCGGCAATTTATTTTCGTGATCCGGCTTGATCAGGCACTTGTCGAACGCGGGCTTTGCGACAGCCGCGAGCGCGCCAAACGGCTCATCCTCGCCGGGCAGGTTCGCGTCAATGCGCAGACCGCCCGCAAGCCAAGCGATTCCGTAAAACCCGGCGACGAACTCACGCTCGACGCGCCGGAAAAATTCGTCAGCCGCGGCGGCCATAAATTGGAACACGCGCTGGAACAGTTTCAACTCGACGTCAAAAATTTGACCGCACTTGATCTCGGCGCGTCCACCGGCGGTTTTACGGATTGTTTGTTGCAACGCGGCGCGGCGAAAGTTTT
This sequence comes from Verrucomicrobiota bacterium, assembly GCA_026225155.1. Lineage (GTDB taxonomy): Bacteria > Verrucomicrobiota > Verrucomicrobiia > Limisphaerales > UBA11358 > UBA11358. The sequence continues at coordinate 3,831 of JAMFSG010000276.1, read as the reverse complement.
TGCCGTGGATGTCGGGCAAGGCCAGCTCGCATGGAAATTGCGCAATGACCCGCGCGTGGTCGTCATGGAAAAAACCAACGCGCGCAATTTGAAGCCGGAACAATTTCCCGCGCGCGCTGATTTGGCGGTGATTGATTGCTCGTTCATTTCGCTGAAAAAAATTCTGCCGCCGGCAATTCCATTATTGAAAACCAATGGAAAAATTGTCGCGCTCATCAAGCCGCAATTTGAGGCGGGCAAGGCTGAGGCCGACAAAGGTCGCGGCGTCATCACGGACGACGCGGTGCATCAGCGCGTGATCCGCGAACTAGCGGAATTTGTTGCGGCGCAGGCTGGCCTTTGCTGGCGCGCTGTGGTTGAATCTCCCCTGCTCGGCCCGGCCGGCAACAAAGAATTTCTCGTGCTGATTGAAAAAATCGCCTGACCAGATCAAACGCATCGGCCTCATCGCCAACACCGAAAAGGCGGCGGGCGCAGACATTTTGCGTAAAGCCGCGCGCCTGATCTCACGCGCAAAACGCATTCCCGTTCATGGCGAAGACGCGGCCAAACTCGCGCGCGAAACGGATTTGATTCTGGTTTTCGGCGGCGACGGCACGATGCTCCGCGCGGCGCGCGAAACGGCCGGCCTCGGCACGCCGCTGCTCGGCGTCAACATCGGCGGACTTGGTTTTCTCACTGGCGTTTCGTCGGATCATCTCACGGACGCGTTGGAAAAAATTTGGGCGGGCGAATTTCAATTTGAACCGCGCGCTCTCATCGAAGTTTCCGGCAAATGTCAGGGGCGAAAAATTCTCGCGACGGCATTGAACGATGTCGTCGTCAGTCGCGGCGCGGTTTCGCGGCTCATCACGCTGGACGTCGGCGTGGATGGCGAAATCATCACGCGCTATCGCTGCGATGGATTGATCGTCAGTTCGCCGACGGGTTCGACGGCGTATTCGCTCGCGGCGGGCGGCGCGATCGTTTTGCCGACGGCGGAAGTTTTTACCCTCACGCCGATCTGCCCGCACGCGCTTTCAAATCGCTCGATCATCATGCCGTTGTCGTCGGCCATCCGCATCAAAGCCGCTACGCCGTCGCCCGCGACGATTCTGAGCGCGGACGGACAAGTCGTCGCGGAAATGAACAATGGCGACGAAGTGATTATCCGTCGCAGTCGTCGCGCCGTGCGTTTGGTGCGGCTCGCGAACAGTTCTTTCTTGGAAGCCATGCGCCGTAAGTTACATTGGCGCGGCGCATATCTCTAAAACAAAGGAAGAATGAAGAATGAAGAATGAAGAAAAAAAACGGCGCGCAACGAAATCAGTTCATTCTGCATTCTACATTCTGCATTCTGCATTCTAAAAATGGTCCGCTTAAAAGACATTGCCCAAATCGCCGGGGTTTCGGTGATGACCGTCTCGAAAGCCTTGCGCGACGAGCCGGACGTTTCCGCCGCGACGAAAGCCAAAATAAAACTGCTCGCGCAACAAACCGGCTACGTTCCCGATTCCAGCGCGCAAGGTTTGCGGACGAAAACCACCAAACTTTTCGGCCTCGTCATTCCGGCGCCGACGAATCCCGTCTACGCACGCATCGTTTTTGCGATTGAAGAACGCGCGCATGAACTCGGCTACGATCTGCTCATCGCGCACACGCTCAATAAACCGGAACGCGAAGATCTCGTCTTGCGCCGTTTGCTGTCGCGCCGCGTGGACGGACTTTTCATCACGCCGGTTTATCGCTTTGAAGCCGAGGCGCGGATTTATCAGGAAATTCTCAACCGGAAAATCCCGACCGTTTTGCTCGGGCCGCCCGCGCCGTTCTGCAAAAATTTCCCCGGCATTGAAATCGAAGAAACGGTCGCCAGCTACAACGCCACGAAACATCTCATCAACCTCGGCCACAAAAAAATCGCTTACTTCACCGGGCCACCCGCGACGCCGTGGGCGCATGAACGTTTTGAAGGCTATCGCCGCGCGTTGCGTGAATCGGGAATCGAAGTGGACGACCGGATGGTTTTCGCCGCCGGCAGCACGATTGAAGACGGCACGAAAGCGACGTTGCAAATGCTCAACGAAGGCGTGCACCCGACCGCGATCCAGGCCGTCAGCGATCTGGTCGCCATCGGCTGCGCGGAAACTTTGCTCGCGCAGGGCGTGAAAATTCCCGAGGAAATTTCCATCGTCGGTTTTGGAAATGTTTTAACGTCCGAATATTACCGCGTGCCGCTGACCACCGTGCGCCAGCCGAAATTCCGTCTCGGCATTGCCGCCATGGAAACGATGATGAATCTTTTACGCGGCGAACCCATCCAAAACAAACGGCTCGCCGCCGAATTGGTCGAGCGCAAAAGCACGGCGGCACCGAGAAGTTGACTTGCTCGCAAAGTTTTCCGCCGCGCCGAAAATTTATTCGTTCTCCGCCGCCAGAAAACGTTCCGCGTCAATTGCCGCCGCGCAACCCGCGCCCGCCGCCGTGATCGCCTGCCGATAAACATTGTCCGCGCAATCGCCCGCGACGAAAACGCCCGGCACGCTCGTCATCGAACCTTCTTTGCGGATGACAAAACCATTCGCGTCCGTCTCGATCTGGCCTTTGAAAATTTCCGTATTCGGTCCGTGGCCGATGGCGATGAAAACGCCGGCGCAGTCCAAAATGGATTCCACGCCAGTTTTCAAATTTTTCAATTTCACGCCGGTCACTTTATCCTGCTTCACGTCGAGAATTTCCGTGACGGCGGAATCCCAGATCGGCTTGATGGTTTTGTGCGCGTGGACGCGTTCGGCCATGATCTTGGAAGCGCGCAGCGAATCGCGGCGATGCACGAGATAAACAGTCGAACCAAAACGCGTGAGATACAACGCTTCTTCGCACGCGGAATCACCGCCGCCGATGACAACGAGCGGCTGGTTGCGAAATACCGGCAGTGCGCCGTCGCAGGTCGCACAATACGTCACGCCCTTCGTTTCCAATAAATCTTCGCCGGGAACGCCGAGATGTTTGTGGCTCGCGCCCGTCGCGATGATGACGGTTTCGGCTATAACTTTTTCACCATCAACGATGATTGAAAAAGGTCGCTTGGAAAAATCCACGGATTCCACCGTGCCAAAACTGGCCTTGGTGCCGAAGCGTTCGGCTTGTTTTTGCATCCGCGTCATCAATTCGTAGCCGTCCACGCCTTCGGGAAAACCGGGGAAATTTTCCACTATGCTCGTGGTCGTGAGCAAACCGCCAGGCTGGATGCCGGTGAAAACAATCGGTGCAAGTTGCGCGCGCGCGGTGTAAAGCGCGGCGGTCCAACCCGCGCAGCCCGATCCGATGATGACGACTTTGTGCATAATTAGGACGCGCAAAATAATCCGCCGCGCCGCCAGTTGCAAGTGCGCGCGGCGGCAATTTACGTTTGAACTCCGGTAGTTTTGCCGTTTTACTTTGCACGAAATGCGATTGAAAAAATTAATGCCGTCCGCCTTATTATTTTTTTTATTCCTCTCATCTTGCATTTTGGCCCGGGCACAAGATACAAATGCCATCACGGTTGTCTGGAAATTCGCACTGCCGGATGGCGGCAACGAATCATCGCCCGCCCTCGCGCCTGATGGCACGCTTTATCAAGGCAGTTTTCATGGCTGGCTCTGTGCGGTTTCGCCGGACGGACGGCTGAAATGGAAATTCAAGACCGGACGCGAAATCCGGTCCTCGCCCGCCCTCGCGCCGGACGGCACGGTTTATTTCGGATCGCGTGATGGAAAATTTTACGCGCTGAATGCGGATGGGAAATTGAAGTGGAGTTTTCCAACCGGCGCGTGGGTTGATTCCTCGCCTGCCATCGCCGACGACGGCACG
>JAMFSG010000275.1 GCA_026225155.1 Verrucomicrobiota bacterium | reverse complement strand
GTTCTACTACAACTTCATCTGGATTCACAGCACCCACAAGAAAACACCGGCAATGGAAGCGGGATTAACCCAAACACCAATGACCTTTGAGCAAATGCTCTTGACTCCAGACTAATGTTGCATGACCAGAAGTGGACTTATCCGCGAAACGGAATAGCAAGTCATGGATCAAAATCGGTGCTGATTCGGTTGAAATTTATTTAGCCAGTCTTCAGCGCTGTGCGTAAACATGCTGTCGCCCGCGCAAAGATTGACGGTTATTTTTTGATTCGATTGCCGACGCTAAATATGGCACTTTGACGTTTCTAAAAATGACGGGAAACGCCAGTAAAATTTCGGACGACCAACGGTATTCCACGGGAAAACTCGTGCGCCGTTTATGCGCGCTCGCGTGGCAATTTCGCGCGGATTGCATCTGGTCAACCGTTTTGAGTTTGGTGCTGCTTTTGCTCGGCATCGCTGGATTAAAATTATTGGGCGTGGTGATTGACGTCATCCGCTACGCGCTAAATCCGTCGTTGCCGCCGCCGGTTTATCCGTTCAACTGGAATCCGCCCGCGACGTGGCCGCCGCTGCAAATTGTCGTCGCGCTGGCGATCGCGATCGTGGTGCAGGCGACAGTGCGCGCGGTGCTCACTTATATTTATAACATGACCACAGCGCGGCTGACGCAGGGCGAAATTGTTCCGGCGTTGCGCGCGCAGATTTACGCAAAGTTGCAGCGTTTGAGTTTTAGCTTTTTCGACGTCCACGGTTCCAATTCCATTTTCAATCGCGTCACCGGCGACGTGCAGAACACGCGGCTTTTCGTGGACGGCGTTTTGTTGCAAGGCGTGAACATGATCCTCACGCTCGCGGCTTACGCATTTTTCATGTGGCGGATTCAACCGGCCTTGACGCTCGCGTGTCTGTCCGTTTCGCTGCCGCTGTGGTGGCTCGCGCAATTTTATTCCGCGCGCCTGCGACCGGGTTATCTGAAAAATCGCGAGCTGACGGACCACATGATTTTGCTGTTCAGCGAAAGCGTGCGCGGCATGCAAACGGTGAAAGGTTTCGCAGCGGAAACCCATCAGGTTCAACGGTTTGAAGCGGCGAACGATAACGTCTCGTCGCAGCAGCGGAAAATTTTCTGGGATCTGTCCACCTTCACGCCCGGCACGCAAATGCTGTCGCAGATGAGTCTCGTGATTTTGTTCGCTTACGGCGGCTGGCTTTATGTGCACGGAAAAATTCCGTTCGGCAGCGGGCTCGTCGTTTTCGCCGCGTTGCTGCAACAATTCACCGGACAAGTCGCCAACATTTCCGTGATCGCAAATTCCGTGCAGCAAAGTCTCGCGGCGGCGCGGCGCGTTTTTGAAGTGCTCGACACGCCGGTCGAAGTGCAAAGCAAACCGGATGCGATCAAACCCGCGCGGCTTACGGGACAAATTACTTTTGAAAAAGTTTCATTCGGCCACGCGCCGGAAAAATTGGTGCTGGATGAAATTTCGTTTCAAGCGAAAGCCGGGCAGGTCGTCGGTATTTTCGGCATGACCGGCACAGGCAAAAGTTCGTTGCTCGGTTTGATTCCGCGTTTTTACGATCCGAAATCTGGTCGCATTCTCGCGGACGGACAGGATTTACGCGACTTGGATTTGGACGCGTTTCGCCGCCAGATCGGCATTGTTTATCAGGAAAGTTTTTTGTTCTCAAACACCGTCGCGGCGAACATCGCGTTCGGCCATCCCGAAGCGACGACCGAACAGATCGAACGCGCCGCGCGCATCGCTTCGGCGCATGATTTTATCGTCGCGTTGCCGCACGGCTACGAAACCGTTTTGGGCGAAGCCGGCGTGGATTTGTCCGGTGGCCAACGGCAACGGCTCGCGCTCGCGCGCGCCTTGATTTTGCAGCCGCCGATTTTAATTCTCGATGACCCAACCGCATCGGTTGACGCAAAAACGGAAAATGAAATCGTCTCCGCCTTGCGCGAAGCGATGACCGGACGCACCACGTTTGTCGTGTCAAGCCGCTTGAGTTTGTTGCGTCGCGCGGATTTGATTTTGGTTTTGGAAGATGGGCGATTGACACAATCCGGCACGCACGAAGAATTGGTGCACCAACCCGGGCCATATCACGAAACCGCGTTGTTGCAGATCATGGATTTGGGCGAACCGAAAGAAAGTGCGGTGACGAAATGAGCACGCCTAAAAAAAACTCCGCCAGCAATATCGCGAAAGGCGATCGCTCCGCGCGCGCGGCGATCACTTATTACAATCCGCACGAAGAACGCGATGCCGACAAAGCGCCGTTGCAAATGGTTTTGATCCGCCGGATTTCGCATTACACCAAGCCTTACGCGGCCAAGCGCAACGCACTTTTTTTCCTGACGTTCATGCGCGGCGTGCAATTGCCCGCGCTCGCGTGGCTCATCGGCAAAACCATCAACGACCCGATCGCCAGCCGCGACCTGACGGAAATTTATTGGTATGCGTTCGGTTATTTCGCGCTGGCATTATTTACAATTGTAAATTTTCATTTCCGCCAGCGGTTCGCGCTCGAGCTCGGCGAAGCGGTCGTGCACGACATGCGCACGGATCTGTTTGCGAAATTGATGACGATGCCGATGGGGTTTTTCAACCGCACGAAATTCGGCAGCATCATCAGCCGCATCACGTCGGACATTGACAGCGTGCGCGCGGGCGTGCAGGAAGTCGCGTTCGTGCTCGTCGTGCAAGGTTTGCAGATGACCGTTTCGGCGGCGCTGATGGCTTGGTATGATTGGAAACTTTTTTCGCTGATGGTGCTGCTCGCGCCGATCATCTGGTTCGTGAACAAAAATTATCAGCACGAAATGGCGCGGCGCATGCGCAAAGTGCAAGAGTCGTGGAGCCGCGTTTCTTCGACGCTCGCGGAATCCGTCAGCGGCATTCGCGTCACGCAGGCGTTCGTGCGCCACGAAGTGAACGCGGAATTTTTTCAGAAACTTATTGATACGCATGGCGAAAACAACGTTGGCGTCGCGCAAGCCTCGGCGGTTTTCGTGCCGCTGCTGCAATTGAAGAGCCAGCTTTTTCTCGGCGCAATGGCGTTGCTCGGTGCGTTCGGCGCGTTGCGCTGGCACGGCTGGCTGCACATGGAAGTCGGCGACCTCGTGATGT
>JAMFSG010000274.1 GCA_026225155.1 Verrucomicrobiota bacterium | reverse complement strand
GGGGGGGGGGGGGGGGCCGGGAAAACCGGATGCCGGTCTGCTGAAAATCCGCCGAGGTCCAGCTTGCGCCCTGATGCGTGAAATAAAACGGCTCGTAGCAATGCACCGACACAATGACGTTGTCGTCCGGCGGCAACACGAGATTTTTTAGTTCATCAATGCTGCCCCAACCGCCCGGTTCCACGACAATTGTCCGGTGCGGATTCGTCTGGCGGATTTCCGAAATTGTTTGCGCGTAAATCGGATTCATCAACGCCGTCGTTGCATTTTGGTGCGGCTCGTTGTCGAGTTCAAAGGCGAGCTGTTTCGGGAAATTTTTATAATGCGCCGCAATCTGCTCCCAGATTTTTAGAAATTCAGCAGTTGCGTCCGCCGGGTCTTTGTCGAGTTCGTCGAAGTGATGGATGTTGATCATCACCGCCAGCTTGTCCGCCAGCGCGTTGGTGACAATAAAATCCACGCGTCGGAAAATTTCCGGCGACAACACAAAATCCGGTGACGGCCCGGCGTAATGCTGCCAGCCAATCGGCACGCGCACATGATCAAAACCTTCGCGTTTCATCTGCGCGATTTCTTCGGCGGAAACCGTCACGCCCCGGCCAAAATAGCGCGGCGGTGCTTCGAGGTAGTCGCCGAGATTAACCCCGTGCAAAAACATTTTTGCCGCACGATAAGCCGGCGTGCGATGGCTCGCGATCGGTTTTATGTCCGGTGGATTTGCCGGTGTGAAATCGGCTGCGGCCGATTGCGCGAATGATTGGCCAAACGGCAAAAATGTCGCCAGCCATAAACATATGAAGTGAATTTTTTTCATGGGAATTCTCTTTATACGAAAATGTCCCGCCGCTGTCTTGTCGTCAGAACTCATGTCATTTCGATTTCTCTCAATACTCGATTTCCGACTTTCAACTATCCGCCGTCACCTTCAATCCATCCCATGCGAACATCACGCCTTCCGGCAATTCCGCCTGCGCCTTGTCGTGATCGTAATCATGCGTCAGGTGCGTGAAAAAAGTCCGCGCCGCGCCGATGCGCCGCGCCGCTGTCAACGCATCGTCGTAACACATGTGCGTCGGATGCGGTTTGTAACGCAGCGCGTCGAGCACCGCGATTTCCACGCCGCGAACGCGTTCCAGCACGTGGTCGGGAATCTCTTTGCAATCGCTCAAATACGCGAGCCGCTTTTTCCCTTCTTGCTCGAACAAAAATCCCGTCGTCGTCATCGAACCATGCGGCAGATCGAGCGGCGTGATTTTCAGATCGCCGATCTCAAACGGCGCGGTGATGACGCGCTCTTCCGGTTTGAAATAACCGCGCGGCCACGGGCCTTGATGAAACGCATAAATAAAAACGCGCCGCAGATGCACCATCGTCGCCTCGCTCGCGTAGATCGGCAACGTCGTGTCGCCGCGCAAGTCACAGAACCGACGGCAATCGTCCATGCCGAGAATGTGGTCCGCGTGCGCGTGCGTGACCAGCACGGCGTCGAGCCACTTGATTTTTTCGCGCAGACATTGGATGCGAAATTCCGGCGGCGTGTCCACGACCAGCTTGGTTTTGTCCGTCGCGACAAAGATCGCCGGCCGCGTGCGCCAATTTTTCGGGTTCGCCAAAAATTCCGGTGGATAATCAACGCCTATGAGCGGCACACCCTGCGAAGTGCCGCTGCCGAGAAAAGTGAATTCAAACGCCATGCGAATCTCAAATTAGCAAAACCGCAAAATTCGGCGAATGAAAATGAGCGGAAGAATATTCCAATTTCAGTTGATTGGAATTTGAAATGTTATTCCATAAGTCGAAACCAATCTCTAACACTCAATCTCAAACGAAGAGCTTCATCTTCGGCTAAAACAGTGCAATGAGCGATTGGACCTCTCAACCCATTCAAACTGTTCATGACCTTCTCAACAGCTTTGATACTGCTAAAAATTGACCCAAAAACATTCCAATTGCTTTTAATAATTTCTGCCAATTCGCCGAAAGTTGTAAAATCTAACGGGTCTTCTGACCTCATGGTCATGCCGGAATCTCTTTCTCTGTCGATGCGTTTCTGAACTTCATTGTAAATTACTTGTGGAATTCGTGTTGGGTTCCACCAATTTTTGGGTTCCGCCGTTTCCAAAGCCTCTGCTATGATTTTTCGGGCCGTCCGTTCAAGGCAATAGAAAATTTCATAATGCTCGGCCATTTGGCCCGCTTCCAAACGAATCTGTTGACTGAATTGCGGGTAATATATTGCATCTTTGTCATCTGGATGATGCAATCCTCGTTTTAGGTCAACTCCATGAGAATCTTCAATCCGCGAAAGGGCAAGCTCTGCCATTTGATT
>JAMFSG010000273.1 GCA_026225155.1 Verrucomicrobiota bacterium | reverse complement strand
GGCGCGGCGATTGGCGCGCTGGATTCATTCGCCTTGACGATATGCGTGATGACATTGCGCGGAATGATCAGCACGGTGTAGCCAACATCCACGACGACGGAATCGGCTTTCTCGGCGATAATTTTCCCGCTGATGGCGGAAGCATCCTTGAGCTGGAGGGTGTCGGCGAAATTAAGTTGCACGCCGCAAACGAGCAGCGAAACGATGGCGAGATGTTTCTTCAACGACATTCGGTGAAAGTAGACCACACTCTTTGATTTGACAAGCAGCCAGCCGTTCAATCTTGCATCGGAAAACTTTTCAGCTAACCTTGTTTTCGCCACAATTTTCATAGTGATTGACACGCAAGAAAAGCTGTTTGAGTTCCTGCCCGTCGTGAAATCCGCCGCCTGGATCGCGATTGACACCGAGGCGGACAGCCTCCACGCCTATCCCGAAAAAGTCTGCCTCATCCAGATCAGCACCGTCGCCGGCGACCGTTTGGTGGATCCGCTCGCCGACATCAATCTTGATCCGCTACTCGACGCGCTCGACGCGCATGAATTGATTTTTCACGCGGCAGATTACGATTTGCGGTTGTTGCGCAAACATCACGAATTTACGCCGTCCGCGATTTTTGACACCATGCTCGCTGCGCGTTTGCTGGGCGAACGGCAATTCGGTTTGAGCAATCTCGTCGAAAAATTTCTCGGCGTGAAACTCGACAAAGGTTCGCAAAAAGCCGATTGGGCGCGCCGTCCGCTCACGGAAAAAATGGAGATTTATGCGCGCAACGACACGCATCATCTAAAACCGCTCGCGGATAAATTGAAGGCCGAACTCGTCGCCAAAAACCGGCTCGCATGGCATCAGGAAAGTTGCGCGCGGCTCATCGCCGATTGTTCAAAACCGCCGCGCGTGGATGAAGATTCCATCTGGCGCATCAAAGGCAGCACATTTCTGGAACGCGGCGCACTCGCCGTTTTGCGCGAACTCTGGCATTGGCGCGAACGTGAAGCCATCGCCGCGAATCGCCCGCCATTTTTTGTGCTTGCGCACGAAACAATGATCGCGATTGCCGTCGCCGTTTCCGAACACAAACCTATTGAGCAACTGATTCCAACGCGGATGCACCCGCGTCGCAAAGAAAGTTTGAGCGAAACCGTCCGGGTTGCCCAAGCCGTGCCGCCGGAAAAATTTCCGCAAGTCATCCGCCACGTTTCGCAGCGCCCGAGCGAAGCGGAATTCCGCCGCTTCCGCGAGATCGAAAAAATCCGCGACAAAAACGCGCACGAACTCGCCATTGACCCGACGCTCATCGCCAGCAAAGCCACGATGGGCGATCTCGCCCGCGACTGGGAAAAATTCTCGCCCGACTTGATGAACTGGCAGCGGGATTTGTTGCAGGCCAAATCGGCTGTTGGTTAAAAGTTGAAGGTTACAAGTTGGGTTTCGCGCGAAGAAAACTTTCAACCTTTGACTCGCAACATTTAACGAACAGATTGCGCGGCAGATTTGTAACCGCGTTGAAAAACTTCCTTCGGATTCCAGCGAATGTCATTCGTCGAAAATTCCGAATCCTTTTTCGTGAGTGCATCCAAAATGCCGAGCGCGAGCAACGCCGCGCCGGGAGGTGTGGGATGCAGCAAATCGTTCTGGATGAACGCGTGCGTTTTTCCCGCCGGAAAATTAAAGCCGTGAACAGTCACAGCTTCGTTTGCGGAAACATGGCGCATGAAATCGGCGAGCGGCACGATGGCGACTTGCGGACGACTCGCTGCCCATTGTTTCAAGCGCTTGTTCGCGGCAGCGCGCACGGCGGTGTCCGCTACTTGATCGGCGCTGATGATGCCGGAATTTGTCGCCGCCGAAACGTCGGGAATATCACCGACGACGAGCGGACAGGGGATTCTCTCCAGCAATTTCAAGCCGCTTTCAAAATGCTGCAAACGCCCGGCGTCCGTGTAGCCATCACCGTAGCACGACCAAAATAAAAAATCCACGGCGACGACGAGCGTGGGTTTGGCAGCGACGGCAGCATCAATTTGCTGTTGCGAAAACGCGTCGGGATTTAGAAACATCAACGCGGTGGAAAAATCTTTCAACGGCGCATGTGGCGCGACAATTGCCGCATCGAGATAAAATCGCAGTTTGCAATTCGTCGTGTTCGTGCCGCCAAACGGTTCGGCCAAAACAAATCCCGCCGACGCGCTCGCGCCGATGACGACGATTTTATCCCACGGCGATTTCGCCGTTGGTTCATCGGCGAAGGCCGCGATTTGAAAAACGGTGAGAAAAACGAACAGGAATTTCGTAAGTAAGGAAAAATGAAATTTCATTTATTTGGGAAGCTTACTTCACTGCTTCGGAAAAGACAAAGCCGCTGGACAAGCCAAAATGTGTGACCTAATGTTCGGGGCGTTACAGAAAAATTGCAGGATAACATCTGGATTTTATGAAGCCATTTTTTGCCCTTATTGCTCAAAGTGTTTTGATCGTATTTATAGCTACCGGCTGTGGTGATTCGTCTTCAACAACAAAAACAGACGATTCTGTGATGGCTATCAAAGCAGATGATGCGGAAATGAATGCCGCAATTTCCAAAGCTCAATCAACACTCACAAATTTCATTGCAACTTTGGCTTCACCACAACCCAACCAGAAATCGTTTCTTATCAAAGGCCGATTTACTTCGGATGATAATGTTGAGCATATTTGGGTGGCTGACATTTCTTACGACGGGAAGGTTTTTAGAGGAGTTATTGCTAACGATCCGGAAAAGATCACTACTCTATCTTTCAAGCAACCGGTCGAAGTCCAGCAGTCGCAGGTAAGTGATTGGATGTTTATTCAAGATGGAAAATTAGTCGGCGGATATACTTCAAGAGTTTTGCGCGATCGAATGACCGAACAAGAACGTCATGACTTGGATTCCAAAATTTCTTACCGTTATGATTGAAAGCATTATGGTTTAGGAATTTCACCTTACCACTTCAAAGGCGAAACCTTTCAGATATTCCGTTTCGGGAATCATCGGGATG
>JAMFSG010000272.1 GCA_026225155.1 Verrucomicrobiota bacterium | reverse complement strand
TTTGTCGACAAGATCGAAGCGTTCCAGCTTCGGGCTGTCCAAATCCAACACGCCAAACAACGCGTCATTTTTCATGAGTGGCACGACGATTTCAGAATTGGAATTCGGATCGCACGCGATGTGGCCGGGAAATTCGTGGACGTTTTTTACTAAAACGGTTTCGCGGCGTGCGGCGGCCGTTCCGCAAACACCTTTGCCAAGTTGAATCCGCACGCACGCGGGCTTGCCGTGAAACGGGCCGAGCACCAGTTCGTTGCCGACGCGACGATAAAAGCCCGCCCAATTCAAATCCGGCAGCGATTGAAAAATCAGCGCGGCGGCGTTCGCCAGATTGGCGATGGCATCGCGCTCGCCCGCGAGCAGCGCGCGAAGTTGTTTTTCCAATTCGCGATAACCGGCGGCTTTGTCGGTGAAATCAATTTGATCGGCGGCGAACATAAATTTAGTCTGGTGGCGAAAGTAGCGTGCCGTCGAGCAAATCCCGCCAATCCGCCGGGCAGTTTTGAAAATTTGTCTTTGCGCCTTTGCGTCTTTGCGTGAGGCTGTTTGCGTGCAAATGCTCGTCGAAGATTTTCTGCAATACCTGCGCCACGAACGCGGGCAGTCGGATAACACGGCGAAAACTTACGCCGCGTTGCTCGGCAAATTTGTCGCGTGGGCGGAAAAGCAAAAACTTACGGATTGGGAATCGGTTGAGCTGAAACATCTGATGTCGTTTTTGCAACATGAGCGGACGCGAAATCTTTTGCCGGTGGGGCGAGCGTCCCCGCGAGCCGCTGGCGATCCAGAGCATGGCGACGACGGCTCGCGGGGACGCTCGCCCCACCAAGTTTCTTCCAAGCGTTTGAGCGGCGAAAGTGTTTATCTCGAAATCGCGGCGCTGCGGGCGTTTTATAAATTCGCTGAGAACGAAAAAATTCTGCCCGTAAATATTGCGGAAAATCTTTCATTGCCGCGTCGCTGGAAACGTCTGCCGAAAGCCTTGAGCAATGACGAAATTAATAAGCTGCTCAAACCAGAAGAATCAGCGACGCCGGAAAATTTATGTGATCAGGCGGTTTTGGAATTGGCTTATGCTTCCGGTTTGCGTTTGAGCGAATTAAAAAATTTGCGGCTGGAACAATTGCATCTTGACGCGGGTTTCATCAACGTCATCGGCAAAGGAAATAAAGAACGCGTCGTGCCGGTTGGAAAAAAAGCTGTCGAAGCGTTAAATCGTTTCATCGAAAATGGGCGGCCAAAATTGGTCACGCCGAAATCGCCGGCGAATGTTTTTCTTACGCAGCGCGGCACGCCGTTCGCGGCGGTCACGCTTTGGTTGCGGATAAAAAATCGCGTTCGTCGCGCGGGCATCGCGCGAAACATCACGCCGCATATGTTGCGGCACAGTTTCGCGACGCACCTGCTCGAACACGGCGCGGACTTGCGCGTGATCCAGGAATTGCTCGGCCATGCAAGCATCGGCACCACAGAGATTTACACGCATGTCACCAGCAACCGGTTGCGCGACACGCACCGGAAATTCCATCCGCGCGCGGAATTGCCGGATCAAAAAACGCGGGCATAAAATTAGGACACGTTTCATGTCTGGCTCGCGAGGACGCTCGCCCCACCAACGCAAGGCAAACTCACCACGGTTCAAACTGTCCTTTGTTTGGAATTTATGTCGCTATTTGAAGCAGTTTGAACGGCTTCGCCCGGGGTTTTTATCTGAAACTGCGCGGCAATGGATTTTTCGCTTTTCGAGGGCTGATTAGCACTGAAATTGCTACTTCCGGTTCACAGCCACTGGGCGTCATGAGAAATTTCAGGGGATTGCGAAGTTTTCTTCGCGGGCGAAAGGGGAAGTTTGTAACTTCCTGGGCTTTATCTTTGCTACTGCTCGCGGGTGCAACGGCGCGGGCGGACGATTCGACTTCAACGACCAATACCGACCTGACAAAGCTGGCGGACATGGACATCAGCCAGTTGATGCAGGTGAAAGTTTCCATCCTCGGTTCGGCGCAAACGGTTTCCCAAACGCCGGCGGCGGTTTCGGTCATCACGCAGGATGACATCCAGCGTTCCGGCGCGCGGAATTTTCCCGAAGCATTGCGGCTGGTTCCGGGCATGGATGTCGCGCAGGTGGATTCGAGCCAATGGGCGGTGAGTGCGCGCGGATTCAATGACGTGTTCGCCAACAAATTGTTGGTGATGCAGGACGGTCGCAGTCTTTATACGCCGCTCTTTTCCGGTGTGTTCTGGGATGTGCAGGACACGATAATGGAAGACATTGACCGCATCGAAGTTGTGCGCGGTCCGGGCGCGACGTTGTGGGGCGCGAACGCGATGGATGGCGTCATCAACATCATCACCAAGAGCGCGGCGGACACGCAAGGCTTGCTGGTTTCGAGCGGCGGCGGAAATTTTGAACGCGCATTTGCGGAGGCGCGTTACGGCGGAAATATCGGCAGCAATGCGTTTTATCGCGTTTACGGAACTTATTCAGATCACGGGCCGACAGTGTTGCCGGACGGCTCGGGCGCGAATAATTCCTGGCAGGCGTTTCGCGGCGGTTTTCGCACGGACTGGAATCCGACGGACGATAATTTGATCACGTTTCAAGGCGATGGTTATGCGGACACGGTCAACCAGGTTTTTGGAATTTTTAATCCGGCTTCGCCGACATTGTCCACGCCCAGCCAAAATGTCGAGGATGCGCGCGGCGCGAATGTGCTGGGCCGCTGGACGCGCACTTTTTCGGACACGGCGAATTTTAAGTTGCAGGCGTATTACGATTACACCGGCCTCGACGCGCCGGTGATCGGCGAACAGCGTCACACGTTCGATCTGGATTTTCATGACGAATTTGCCATCGGCGAACGCAACCGTTTGGATTGGGGTGCGGGCTACCGGCTCACAACCGACACGGAAAAGGACAATCCGACGATCACT
>JAMFSG010000271.1 GCA_026225155.1 Verrucomicrobiota bacterium | reverse complement strand
GCGTGTAGAACGGCGCTTCGTGGCACCATTCGAGTTGCTTGGCCATGTTCTCCTCGATCATGTGCAAGGGCACATGGCCGGGGCCTTCGTTCATCACCTGCACGCCTTTGGCCCACGCGCGTTTGGTGAGTTCGCCCTGCACTTCGAGTTCGCCGAATTGCGCCTGGTCGTTCGCGTCCGCGATCGAACCGGGACGCAGACCGTCGCCGATGCTGAATGAAACATCGTAGGCGGCCATGATGTCGCAGATGTCGTCCCAATGCGTGTAGAGAAAACTTTCCTTGTGATGCGCGAGGCACCATTTGGCCATGATGCTGCCGCCGCGCGAAACGATGCCGGTCATGCGGTTCGCCGTCATCGGGATGAAACGCAACAGCACGCCGGCGTGGACGGTGAAATAATCCACGCCCTGCTCCGCCTGTTCGATCAACGTGTCGCGGTAAATTTCCCAAGTGAGTTCCTCGGCCTTGCCACCGACTTTTTCAAGCGCTTGATAAATCGGCACGGTGCCGATGGGCACGGGCGAGTTGCGGAGAATCCATTCGCGCGTGGCGTGGATATTTTTTCCCGTGGACAAATCCATCACGGTGTCTGCGCCCCATTTCGTCGCCCAGCGCATCTTTTCCACTTCTTCCTCGATGCTCGATGCGACGGCGGAGTTGCCGATGTTGGCATTTATTTTAACGAGGAAATTGCGACCGATGATCATCGGTTCAAGCTCCGGATGATTCACGTTCGCCGGAATGATCGCGCGACCGGCGGCAATTTCACTGCGGACAAATTCTGGAGTGATCTCTTTCGGGATGCGCTGCGGGAAGCGTTTGAAAACGCTTGGCAGATAGGAGTTGGAAGTTGGGAGTTGGGCGGAGCCAGCGTGTTGCTTGTCCAAATCATTGCGAACATTGTCGCGAGATAAATCCCCCATCTTCGATCTGCCATCTGCTAACTCCTGTCTTCCCATGTTTTCGCGGATGGCGATGTATTCCATCTCCGGCGTGATGATGCCCTGCTTCGCATACCAAAGCTGCGTGACGGGATGACCATTGCTCGCGCGCAATGGACGACGGCGCTGGCCGAGCAATCCGGGAAATTCCACGAGGCGATTTTTTTCCGCCTTGCTCGCAAACTCGGCGTGTTTGCCGGAAAGATAGCCGTTGTCCTGCGGCTTCACTTCACGACCGTCGTGTTCTTCCACGTCGCCGCGTTTCAAGATCCATTCGCGTCGCAACGCGGGCAAACCTTCGTCGGACTTGCCGTTGAAATTCGGATCGCCCCACGGCCCGCTGCAATCATAAACGCGCACGGGCGCATTTTTCTCGACCGCGCCGGTGTAAGATTTCGTGTCGCCAACCGTGATCTCGCGCATCGGCACTTGAACGTCGGGATGCAGCGTGCCCGCGACGAAAACTTTTTTGCTGTTGGGCAATTGCTCGCTGCTGTGCGGTTCAAACGATTCTTTGGTGGCGATCATAAATTTTTTGATGATTTGCAATTGAGAGTTGAGAGCGGCTCCCGTTTTGATCCAGAAAAGGCGAAGAGATTTTTCCCTACGCCAGAATTACCTGGTTCAAGTTCACGGGTCATTTGCGATTTCGCACAAAACTCTCAGCGTCACCTCGCGGCGATTTGGCTCCCCGAACGATTCAAAACTAGAACGATTCGCGCGCAGCGTCAAGGCTGGCCGGAAAGCAATTTTCCTTGATCGGCCCACGGTAATTTTTCCGGCATCGGCTGTTGCAAAGTCGGGCCGTTTTTGCAACGCACCATCGGCACGCGACATTCGATCTCCGTGTGATAACCAAGCAAATCAGGATACGACCAGACTTTCGCTGGCGCGTGTTCGTAAATTTCAAACGGCCCCCCGCATTCGGGCGATTTCACGTTTTTCACAAAATCGTCGGACTCGACGATACCGAGGCGAATGGTGTTATTGCTCGTGTTCAATTGCATGGTTTCAACTTCCCAATCAGGATCCAGATTGAGTAATCGCTGCATCACCGTCGGCGTATCTTTGTATTCCAGCGGTTCAATTCCTTTTGGCGGCGCGGCCAACAAGGTGCCGCTCAATGCAAAAATTGCCACATTGAAAAAAATCACGATGCCGGTTACGTCCACCAACGTCGCGACGAATGGCGCGGAACAAACCGCCGGATCGAGCCGGATCAAACGCAGAAACATCGGCAGCATCGCGCCGGCCAAACTGCCCCACAGCACCACGCAAACGAGACTGATGCCGATCGTCAATGCCAGCAGCGGATAATGCGGGCCGTAACCGTGCGGGCCTGCGAAGTGCAAAAATTGCCAGAGAAAAACCCGCGCCATGCCGACGCAGGCGAGAATAATTCCGAGTAGAAATCCGCTCGCGAGTTCGCGGCGGAACACGCGAAACCAATCGCCCAGAACCACGTCGCGCACGGCCATCGCGCGGATGATGAGCGAGGTCGCCTGTGAACCGGAATTGCCGCCGCTCGACAAAATGAGCGGCACGAAAAAGGCGAGCACGACGACGCGTTCAATTTCGTCGCCGTAATTCTGCATCGCGACGGACGTGAACATTTCGCCGAGGAACAAAACCGCGAGCCACGGCGCGCGTTTTTTTACCATCTCCCAAATTCCCGTTTTCAGATACGGCGCGTCTAACGCTTCGACACCGCCGAGTTTTTGGATGTCTTCGGTCGCTTCTTTTTCCGCTACGTCCAAGACATCATCCACCGTGATGACGCCGACCAGCACATCGTTTGAATCAACGACGGGCAACATCGAGACATCGTATTTTTTGAACGAAGCGACAGCAGTTTCCTGATCGTCGGTCGCGCGCAGGAAAATCTGCTGGTTTTCCAAAACTTCCAGCACGGAAGTTTGCAACGGCATGGCAACCAGATCGCGCAGCCGGACGAAATCCACCAGCCGACCTTTGCTGTCCGTGACGTAAAGCTGGTTCATCGCGTCGCGCTTGTGCGTTTGTTTGCGCAATTCCGCAAACACTTCGCCGACCGTCCAGTTTTGCTGGATGGCGACGTAACGCGGCGTCATGCGCCGGCCGATGGAATTTTTCGGATAGCCCAGAAGTTCCGTCGCCACTTTGCGTTCCTCGGGCGAAAGCAGATTCAACAATTTTTGCGTCGCCGCGGCAGGCAACTCCTGCAACAGCGCTGTCCGATCATCCGGCGCGATGTCATTGAGAATTTGTGCGACTTGTTCGCTGCCGAGCGCGTGCAAGGTTTGTTCCTGGTCCGCGAGCGGCAGATATTCAAAAACTTCGGCGGCGAGTTCGCGCGGCAGCAAACGCAGCAATACGGCTTCGTCATCCGGCTTCAGATCCACGAAAATTTCCGCGATGTCAGCGGCGGGAAAACCGACGAGGATTTCGCGCAGTCCATTGAAGTCACGACGACGGATCATCTCCGCCAACTCCGGCATAAGCAAATTGCCAATCACGCTGCAAGTGAAACGGAAAAAAAATTGCCGCGCAAAACAAAAAGCTACTATCGGCGGAAACCGCCCGTGACATTTCGGTGACAAAAAAGCGGTTTTCCTCGCAAAGCAATCCAGCCAACGCGCGTGAACTTGCTTCGCGTTGCCGTCGTGACAGAATTATTCAATATAGAAGTCGCCTGGAAAATGAAATTGGAAGAAAAAATATTTCCCCCGCGCCTCGCGTTTGGCCTGCTCGCGTGCGCGCTGCCGTTTTCAACTTTCGCCGTTGACCCGCTCATCACGGACGACGCCGACCCGGTTGCCTTCGGCCAATTGCAACTCAACACCGGCGCGCAATTCAGCCGCACGGCCAGCGAAAAATTGTCCGAGTATTCCGCCGATCCGGTTTTTGGCATCGCCCCGCGCGGTGAATTCGGCGTGACCTTTGGTTACCAATGGCGAAATGGGGTTGGCGAAAATGCCGACGGCGTCACCGACGTGACGATCGAAACCAAATGGCGGTTGCTGGGAAAGGCAGACGATGATTTCAAATTGAGCGCGCGCGCCGATCTGAAATTGCCCACGGCTTCGGATCAAAATTTGCTTGGCACCGGCGAACCCGATGCCGACCTCGTGCTCATTGCGACGCGCACTTGGGGAAAAACTTCGCTGGACTGGAACCTCGCTTACGATGCGATTGATATTTCGCGCGGCGATCTGCGCGACGACCGCTGGTTTCTCGGCCAGGCCGTGCGCCAGCAGTTGGACGAACATTGGACGCTCATCGGCGAAACTTACGCCACTTTTTCCCAAGGCCACGGCGACGCCAATTTCAATTTCGATGGTGGCGTCCAATTCAACTTGAACGCGAATCTTACGCTGTCGGCCCTCATCGGTTCTGCCGTCGGCCGCAACACGCCTGACCTGACCAGTTACTTGGGGCTGAGCTGGACATTTTGAACGCAAAATAAAAAGCCGTCCCGCATCACACGGGACGGCCCTGTTTCGGCTTGTGCGCCCTTTTACCCTTCGCTCAAGCCGCAAATGATTTTCCGCAACCGCAACTTTCCTTCGCGTTCGGATTGGAAATCTTGAAACCGCCGCCGGACAACGCCTCGCTGAAATCCACCACCATGCCGCGCAAAAAATCCGCGCTGATCGCGTCCACCAAAACATTCACGCCGGCAGTTTCGGAAACCAGGTCGCCGTCACGTTTTTCGTCAAACGTCATGCCATATTGCATGCCCGAACAACCGCCCTGCTCCACATAATAACGCATATGCTTGCCCGCATTTTCCGGCAGCGCGAGCAGCGATTTCACCTCGTCCACCGCGCTGGGCGTGAGCGTGACGACCGGTTTTTCCGCCAAGGTTTCCATAAGCACAATTCAAACTAAACGGGCGTTCCGCGCGTGTCAAACGACATTCAATTTTTTGACGCCGACAAATGCGCGTTGGCTTCGGCAATTTTTTTATCCAACGATTCTTTCAATTGCGGCAACCAAGTTTCCAGCCGCTGGTAGAAATTGGCCGCCTGCGACCATTGGCCCAAAGTTTCCGCCAATGGCGCCGCCTGCAAAACCGCTTTTTTCATCCAGAACGACGCGGCCACTTGACCGTCACGCAACCGGTTTTCATTTTCATAAACCGCATCCAGGTATTTATTCAAGGCGGCGTTCAACAAATTCGTCTGGTCCGCGCCCGGCAACTGCGCCGCTTTTTCCAGCACCAGGCCAAAACCGATTTGGGCCTCGCTGCGCGCGGAAATGTCCGCCACGGCCGAATTAAAAACCTGCGCGTAGGCGTTTGTCGCCGCGTCAAAATTGTTCAGTTGAAAATCGCATTTGCCGATCTCACCCCACGCGCGCGCGGCGGCGTCATTCGTCGGGTTCAACTGCACGATCTGGTTCAAAAAACTGATCGCCGCCGAAAAGTTTGCCAGCGGATTATTCGTGTCCGCCGAAGGCGTTTGCTCCAGTGCCGCCGCGCAGGCGAACCGCGCCTGCACGCCCAAATCCGCCGGACAATTCGTGTCGCTGATCAATTTGATGAAATAATTATTCACCGCGTCCGGATAACCGTTGCGCTCCATCGCCGCGCGTCCCGCCATCAGTTGCGCCGGATAAAACAGCGGCGAATTTTTCCACGCCGGATTTTGATAAATGTTTTCATAATTGGTTTCCGCGATGGCAAAATCGCCGCTGCGAAAAAAATAATCCGCCGTCCACCATTGCGCCTGCGGTGCCAGTTCGTTCGTCGGAAATTGCACAATGAACTGCGTGAATTGCGCCAGCGCGTTCAGTTCGTTGTCCGCCTGATAATTCGCCAGCGCGGCGGCGTAAACCACCTGCGCGCGCAATTCGTTCGTCGGAAAATCTTTCAACCAATTTTCGTAACTGGTGATCGCCGACGGCCAGTTCCGTTCGCGCTCGTAACTGCGCGCCAACGCCAGTTCCGCCTGCGGACGCAATTCCGATTTTGGAAATTTCCCGGCAAATTGCTGGAATAATTCCCGCGCCTTTTGCGCGGCATCGGGCTGGCCGGAGCCCGCCAGTCTTTCGCCGAAAAATAAAATGGCATTGTCCGACAGATCGCCTTCGGGATACGTTTTCAAAATCCGCGTCAGCGCGCTGCTCGCACCCGCATAATCATCCAGCTTCAGGCTCGTGCGCAAACTTTGGTAAAGCGCGCGTTCGTCCAGCGTTTGGACGATTGCGGGAAAATCGGCAAAGTCATCCGCGACCGCGCGATAATTTTCCAGCGCGTTCGTGAAATCATTTTGTGCGAACAAAGCATCGCCCAATTTGAAATGCGCCACCGCCGAATCCACCGACTTTGGCAATTTCGCCACCGCCATTTTGAAATCGGCGGCGCTGTCCGCATAATTTTGCGCCAGCCAGTT
>JAMFSG010000270.1 GCA_026225155.1 Verrucomicrobiota bacterium | reverse complement strand
TGGAGTGAAAAGGAGAAAGGGGACGCGATTTACCTTCATCGGATTTGTGTGAACCCCGAGCGTAAAGGAAATAATCTGATCAACCATATTCTCTCCTGGGCTTACGGATATGCCTTGGGAATTGGCAGAAAGTTTATCAGGATGGATACTTGGGGCGACAATCAGCAGCTTGTGAATTATTACATTTCATGCGGATTCCAGTATGTCGGCAATCGGCGACTAGGCGTCGTGCCAGAATTGCCGGCTCATTACCACAACGCGAATTTGGCCCTTTTCGAAAATCCTGTTTCGCCAAAAGATGGAGACTCTGAAATAAAATTATGACCATCAAAGAAACCGAGCAAGTTGACCTGACCACGCCGCGCGGTCCGATGCGGACGTTTGTTTTCCGTCCGACGGCGGCGGGAAAATATCCGGGACTGGTTTTGTTCTCCGAAATTTTTCAAGTCACCGCGCCCATCCGGCGCACGGCGGCGCTGCTCGCGGGTCATGGTTTTGTCGTGGCCGTGCCGGAGATTTATCACGAGTTTTTGCCGGCGGGAACGGTGCTGCCTTACGATCAAGCCGGCGCGGAACGCGGCAACGAATTGAAGACGACGAAAGAACTCGCGAGCTACGACGACGATGCGCGCGCGGTTTTGGCGTTTCTAAAATCGCATCCGGCTTGCACAGGCAAATTGGGTTCGATCGGCATCTGCATCGGCGGCCATCTTTCGTTCCGCGCGGCGATGAATCCCGGCGTGCTCGCGGCGGTTTGTTTTTACGCGACGGACATCCACAAACGCGGCCTCGGCCAAGGCATGAACGACGATTCGCTCGCGCGCATCAAAGAACTCAAAGGTGAAATGCTGATGGTTTGGGGACGTCAAGATCCGCACGTTCCGCGCGAGGGCAGGGCGGCGATCTATAACGCGCTGGCCGATGCGGGAACCAATTTTACCTGGCACGAATTCAACGGCCAACACGCATTCCTGCGCGACGAAGGTCCGCGCTACGATGCGGAACTGGCGCTGAAGTCTTACGGACTGGCGCTGGAATTATTCAAACGCAAACTCGGCGAAGGCGATTTGCCCGCGCCGGAATCTGGTGCATCAAAAGAGACGAAGCATTGAACAGGATGGTGCAGCAAGCGGAAATATGTTATTAATATGCCGCTGATGAAAACGCCGGATAAAATTGATTGGCACCACGCCGAGGCCGAAAACTGCCTGGCGCGTTCCGTCGCGGATTCGCTCGCCGAAGAACCGACGCTCGAAGCGGTGACGATTGATCCCGCGCATCAAAAATTTTCCGTCGCCACACTTGGCCGCACGGACGTGGACAAACTCGCCGCGCGGCTCACAAACAAATTTCAATCTGCGCAAACTGGTGAGTTGAATCATGCGTGCTCGCTCTTGAGCGGCAAAAGCGATTGCGCCGTCTGCGGTTCGCCGCTGTCTGCCAACGAACGCAAAAAGATCACTATCCAGCAGGACGGCGACTCGACGACCATCGCACGCGTAACGTGTCCGACTGCGCCAAAATTCTGGCGCTGGCGTGAAATCCCATTCCCCAAAATCGTCCCGCGCGAAGTCGAAATCCACGATGACGATCATCACGCGGACGAATGGAAGTTTCAAATTGTCGCCGCGATTTTGTGCGGCGTGTTTGGTTTGGCGGCGTTTGCCTTGCCGACGCAATTCAAGGTCTGGGGTTTTGTCGCGGCGTATCTCGCCGGCGGATTTTTTCCGGCGGAAGAAGTTTGGGAGCGTTTGCAGAAGCGCGCGATTGACGTGCACTTTTTGATGCTCGCGGTTGCCATTGGCGCGGCCAGCATTGGCGCGTGGGCGGAAGGCGCGACGTTGCTGTTTTTATTTTCGTTGAGCGGCGCGCTGGAGCATTACGCGCTCGGCCGCACGCAAAAAGAAATCCGTTCGCTCTTTCATGATGCGCCAAAAACCGCGACGGTCATTGACCAAAACCGCGAACGCGAACTGCCGGTGGAAAATTTGCGTCCCGGCATGAAGTTGCTCATCAAGCCCGGCGCGCAATTTCCGGTGGACGCGGAAATTTCCAAGGGCGCGACCGCCGCCGACGAATCGAACCTGACTGGCGAAGCCGCGCCCGTTGAAAAAAATGTCGGCGACGCCGTTCTCGCCGGAACAATAAATCTTTGGGGCGCAGTCGAAGTTCATGCCACCAAACCCGCCGCCGAAAGCTCGCTGCAAAAAATCATCACGCTCATCAAGGAGGCGCAGCAGCAGAAAGCGCCCTCGCAGCAGTTCGCGGACAAGTTCAGCACTTACTACACTTACGGCGCCCTCGGA
>JAMFSG010000269.1 GCA_026225155.1 Verrucomicrobiota bacterium | reverse complement strand
TGTTTGTGTTAAAACGCTCCGTCTGCCATGCGTTAGCACGACGTTCTTGAATGTGCCTGACCATGACAGTTGCCGTTCCTGCCGCGAGCAATACAACTGCTCCGGCAACAATTGCCGTCTTCGCTTTTGTCCATGCCATAATTTTCAATGCTCCTTTGATGAGGGTTAAGGTTGAACCGCTGGCCGCCGCGCCTTTGGCGCTGGCAACCGTTGAAATTATTTTGGTCAAACCGATCGGCGCGGCTTGGATGGAATTGGCCGAAACTAGGCCGGCGATGATGGCCGTCGTTGAACTCACGCCGCGCTGGTTAAAATAGCGGTGTAGTTTTTCCAACGCGCGGGCGACGCGTTTGCGCGCGGTGTCTTCGCCCATGCCCAAAAAATTTCCGACTTCGGCCAGCGATTTATTTTCAAAGAAACGCAGCAGCACGGCTTGCCGGTCGGTTTCGCCGAGCGACGCCAACGCTTCGTCGAGCAGCGGCGACATCTGTTCCCACAACGCATCGGGCGCGGCGGGTTGAATTTCACTTTGCATTTGAAACTCCTTTTCAATTGTGGCCGTCCGCGAAAACTGTTTTGCGCGTTCACGCGTTTGGGCGATGGCGGTGAAGCGCGTGGTTTTGAACAGCCAGCCGGCGAGAATGGTTTTATCGGAAATGCGTCCGGATTTTTGCGCGAGAATAATGAAAACGGCCTGCGTGATTTCTTCGGCGAGATGGGGATCGCGCACCTGCCGCAGCGCCGCGGAATAAACAAAATCCACGCGCCGCGAAACCAGTTCCTGAAACGCCGTTTCAGAATGGTTCGCCGCGTATTCGCGCAGCAGCGCGAGGTCGTCCAGTTCGTGCATTCACTTATAAATGCCGGTTTCCGTCAAAACCGGACAATGTTTTTGTAAATAATTTTTTGGAACCACGAAATACACTAAAAACACGAAAAGGATGTGTGACGATTGTCATTCTGGTTTTCGTGTGATTCGTGTATTTCGTGGTTTATCATCAGGAATTTTTTCTGCTCGCGGCAATCCAGGTTTTCGGCTAATTGATTGAGGCATAGGAATTAGTTCATTCATGATTGTTTTTCTCAACGGAAATTTTTTGCCTGAAGCCGAAGCGTTTATCTCCATCAACGACCGCGGCTTTTTGCTGGGCGACGGTTTGTTCGAGACGATGCGCGTCGTGAACGGCCGGCCCTTCCGCCTGGCGCAGCATCTGGAACGGCTCACCCGCGGGCTGGATTTTCTCAAGATCAAACTGCCGTTCACGCCGAAGGAATTGCAAAAATTTGCCACCGAACTCATCGCCAAAAATAAATTGACGGACTCGATCTTGCGCGTGGCGGTTTCGCGCGGTCCGGGGCCGCGCGGTTATTCGGTGAAAAATTCCGGTCCGCCGACGGTCGCGATGACGTTGAGTCCGTTGCCGGAATCGAATCCCGACGAGCCGTTGCAATGGACTTTGGTCACGTCGCCGTTCCGCGTGCCGGCGAGCGACGCGCTTTCGTCCTTCAAGACGTCGAGCAAAGTTTTGAATGTCCTCGCGCGCGCCGAGGCGGAAGAACGTGGCGCGGACGAAGCGTTGTTGTTGAACACAAATGGCGAGGCCGCCGAAACTGCGGGTGGAAATTTATTCTGGATTTATCGCGACCAGATTTGCACGGTGCCGACGGGACGCGGCGTTTTGCCGGGCATCACGCGCGCGGTGGTTCTGGAGATCTGCCAGGCGCTTGGTTTCGAGACGAACAAGCGGGTCATCAAGCCGGAAATGTTGCGCAGCGCGGAAGGCATTTTTATCACGACGAGCGCGTTGGGCATCGTGCCGGTCGTGGCATTCGATGGCGAACCGGTCGCGCCGTCGCCGCTCGTGGATCAGATCGCCACGGCTTACAATGAAATGTTGCTGCGCGAATAAAATTTTCGGGACGGACGGCGTGTCGCCGTCCCCTAAAATCAATCTGCCTTCCAAAATAATGGGACACCGACACGGCGCCCGTCCCAGAATGGTTTCTGAATTCAAACTTGGCTCGCGGATGGCGGCGGTTAGATTGTGTCCGTGCCGTCGCAAAAAAAAACATCACCCAAACGTAAAACTCCCGCTCGTCCAGGTAAGTTTTTTGCTTTGCTGTTTGTGGTGGTGATTGTGGCGGGACTGGGCTGGCTTTGGTGGCAGCGAAAACATCCGCAAAAAATTTCACATCACAAAATAATTTCATCCGCGCAAACAGCGTTGCATCCGGTCGCGCAAATTCCAACGCCGGTTCCGGTTCCAACTCCGCCACCGATAATTCCCGTCAAAACCAATCCGGTCGTCGTGATTCCGCCGGTGGCCATCAAATCGCCGCCGAAAGAAACGCCGGAAACAGATTCGGTGCACACCGCCCGCGACGCATTGGAAATACAGGTAGCTCTCGCGCGGCGGGCGATTTCGCCGGGCTCGATTGATTCCGCCATCGGCTCGCAAACACGCGCGGCCATCGCGGCTTTTCAACGTTCGCAAGATTTACCAGCAAGCGGTATTGGCGACACGAATACGAAATCACTGCTGACGCTCGACGCGCCGATTTTCACGACTTACACGGTGACGACAAACGACCTCGCAAGCTTGCAACCGACCGGCAAAACGTGGCTGGAAAAATCGCAGCAATCATCACTTGCCTACGAAACCGAATTGGAACTGGTCGCGGAGAAAGCACATTCGCATCCGTTGTTGATCAAAAAACTAAATCCTGATGTGGACTGGACAAACATTGTTGCAGGAACAGTTTTGAAAATTCCTGACGTGGAATATCCTGAACCGGACGACAAGGCGGCGTTCGTCGTGATTCATTTGTCCGATAAATTTCTCGAAGCGTTTGGCGCGGAAACAAACTTGCTCGCGCATTTTCCGTGCAGCATCGCGGCGAAAGTCGAGAAGCGTCCAGTCGGCGAATTGCACGTCGTGGTGATCGCGCCCAATCCGAATTACACGGTGAACCCCGAACTTTTTCCCGAGTCGGATGAATTGAAAGCGCTCGGCCATAAATTGATTTTGCCGCCCGGCCCGAATAATCCCGTCGGCATCGCGTGGATCGGTTTGGACCGGCCCGGTTACGGCATGCACGGCACGCCGATTCCCGAGCAAGTCGGGCGCACGGAATCGCACGGCTGTTTTCGCTTGGCGAATTGGGATGCAGCCTATTTGCTAAAACTGTCGTGGGTTGGAATGCCGGTGGAAGTTGTTCCCTGATTTTTAACTGTCGAAAATTCTCTGCTTATTCGGGTTCATGCAATATGACTGAAACTACCAACGGCCTGATTTTGCGGACGCGACCGCTCACGGAAACCAGCCTGATCGTTCACTGGCTCACGCCGGATTTGGGTCGCGTGGCAACGGTCGCAAAAGGCGCGCGCCGGCCGAAGTCGCCGTTCGCGGGAAAACTGGATTTATTTTACGCCGCCGATTTTTCGTTCAGCCGCAGCCGCAGTTCTGAACTGCATAATTTGCGCGAAGTCAATCTGCGCGAAACGCACGGCGCGATCCGGCAGGACATTTTGAAATTACAACAAGCGGCTTACGCGACCGCCTTTGTTGAGCAGACGACGGAAACAGAAACGCCGTTGCCGGAAATTTTTGCGCTGGTGCGGGATTTTTTGAAATGGCTGTGCGAACAAAAACCGCAGCCACAAAATATTTTCGCGCTGGAATTAAAACTATTGAACGAACTGGGTTTGTCGCCGGATTTGGATGAAACACATCTGACGCCCGGCGCAAAAAAAATCGTCCAATCGCTTTCCGAAAACGATTGGAATAATTTATCGCGGCTGAAATTGACCGAACCGCAAATCAACGAACTGCGTCAATGGTTGCACGGCTTTTT
>JAMFSG010000020.1 GCA_026225155.1 Verrucomicrobiota bacterium | reverse complement strand
GAACTCGGCGATGGCGATCCGAATGCCGGCGAAACTAAATCGTTGCGCGAAAAAATCGAAGCCGCCGTTTTGTCGCCGGAAGTTCGTCGCGCGGCAGAACAGGAATTGGAACGGCTTTCGCAAACACCGCCCGCCGCAGCCGAATATGGCGTTGCTCGAAATTATCTCGACTGGATTCTCGCCGTGCCGTGGGAAAAATCCACCGAGGACAAATTGGATCTGAAAGCGGCGGAAAAGATTTTGAACGACCAGCATTTTGGTCTCGAAAAAATCAAAGACCGTTTGCTGGAATTCATCGCCGTCATCAAACGCCGCAAACAGATCAAAGGTCCGATTTTGTGCCTCGTTGGTCCGCCCGGCGTTGGCAAAACGTCGCTCGGCAAAAGTGTCGCCGATGCGCTCGGTCGAAAATTCGCAAGGATTTCATTGGGCGGGATGCGTGATGAAGCCGAGATTCGCGGCCATCGCCGCACTTACGTCGGCGCAATGCCCGGACGCATCATCCAAACTTTACGCCGCGTCGAAAGCCGCAATCCCGTCATCTTGCTCGACGAATTGGACAAGGTCGGCGCGGATTTTCGCGGCGATCCGGCGGCGGCATTGCTCGAAGTTTTGGATCCCGCGCAAAACAGCACATTCACCGATCACTATCTGGATTTGCCGTTCGATCTTTCGCGCGTGCTTTTTATCGCGACCGCGAACTGGCTCGAACCGATTCATCCGGCGTTGCGCGACCGGCTGGAAGTCATCGAATTGCCGAGTTACACCGAATCGGAAAAATTGCAGATCGCCAAACGATATCTTATTCCGCGTCAGATCGAGGAACACGGACTCACGAAAAGCGACGTGAAAATTTCCGACGCCGGATTGCGCGGACTCATCCGCGAATACACGCGCGAAGCCGGCGTGCGCCAGCTCGAACGCCAGATCGCCGCGCTCACGCGCAAGACCACGCGTAAAATTGATTCGCACGACAGCAAGGCCGAAGCAGTGAAAATTGACGCAAAAGATTTGGAAGGTTATCTCGGCCACGCGCCGTTCGTTTCCGAAAGCCCGGAAAAAATTACCGAGATCGGCATCGCCACCGGCCTCGCGTGGACGCCGGTTGGCGGCGATATTTTGTTCATCGAAGCCACGCGGATGCGCGGACGCGGCAGTTTGATTTTGACCGGCTCGCTCGGCGACGTGATGAAGGAAAGCGCGCAAACCGCCGTCAGTTATCTGCGTTCGCAGGCAAAAAAACTCAATCTCGATTTTGACGATTACGGCAAGCACGACATTCACATCCACGTTCCCGCCGGCGCGACGCCGAAGGATGGGCCAAGCGCGGGCGTGACGATTTGCGCCGCGCTGGCGTCGCTGATGAGCAAGCGTCGCGTGCGTTCGGATGTGGCGATGACCGGCGAAATCAGCCTGCGCGGACGCGTGTTGCGCGTCGGCGGCATCAAGGAAAAAGTTCTCGCCGCGTCGCGTTTCGGCATGAAGCAGGTGATTTTGCCCGAAGGCAACAAACCGGATTGGCAAGACGTGCCGGCGGAAGTGCGCGGGAAATTGAAAGTGCATTTCGTCCGCCAGATTTCCGAGGCCATTGAACTTGCGCTCGTGGCAAAATGAAAATTCTTTCCGCAATCGCCGCGATATTTTTATTCATCGCTTCTGGCGCGTCGAAGCAGACAACGAACACTTTGTCCGATGCGGAAATTCAAGGGCAGCAGTTCGCGCAGAAAATTTTGGAGCAACGGCCAACGGAAAATTCTACTCAAACTGGCATTTTGAAAATTCGATTCGCAGATGGCACATCTACAAATCTGACTCTTAAAGTTGAAGTAGTTATTTCAGAAACGAATTGGCAAACGACTTACACTGCCAGCTTTGTTAATTATGACACGACTAATAATTTTGGATGGGAAGGACAAATAGTTTCTGTAGTTCATACTGAAAATCATTCAAATGAGTATAAAAAAACTTTTGGTTTCACGTTTGGTGACAAATTTCATGGGCAAACTGCAGATGTCGGACCAAATGGACTGGAAAGTCAAATTCTATCAAGCAACGATACTATGATTCCATTTGCCAATTCAGATTTTTGGATTGCAGATTTAGGCCTCGAATTTTTCCATTGGCCAGCGCAAAAAGTTTTGAAAAAAGAAGTCCATCGCAGCCGCGGTTGCACGGTTTTGGAAAGCACGAATCCGAATCCCGGCACGAACGGCTATTCGCGCGTGGTCTCGTGGATTGACAATGAATCGCTCGGCATCGTCGAGGCTTACGCTTACGATGTGAACGGCAAAAAGCTCAAGGATTTTTATCCGAAGGATTTCAAAAAAGTGGATGGCCAGTGGCAGGTGCAAACGTTGGTGATGGAAAATGTCCAGACCGGTTCGCGCTCGCGGCTGGAATTCGACCTGAAAAAACAGTAAACAGCTTGGGAATAACTCGTTACGTCGCGCGCTTGACTTCAAATCGGCTTCTGCCCACGATTTTCAACTGGTATGAGCCTTCATTTTAATCAGAAATTGATAACCATCTGCGCGATCGTCTGGTTGGCGATCGGAGTTTTTGCGGAAGAAGCCACCAATCAATCTGCCGCGCCAACGAACGACGCGGCGACGGCCAGTTTTCTGCAACTGCAGGAACAATTACATGCGGCGCAATTGGCCATCCAGCAAAACCAGCAGGCCGCCACGGAAGCGGCGAAAAACAATGTTGAGATGCTCGCGGCGCGGTTGCAATCGCTGGAACAAACGGTCGCCACGCAGCACAACAGCGAGGTGGACGCCACGCACAAGACGCTGCAATTAACGCTGATTCTCGCCGGCGTATTCGGCGTGGTTTGCCTGGGCATCATGCTGCTGATGGTTTATCTGCAATCGCGCGCGTTCACGCAGTTGACCCAAATCTCTTCGCAACAACACGCAGTATTGACCACGGCCAGTGCGGTGCATCAACTTGCGGCGCCCGGTCGCGCGACGGTGGAAACTTCCAATACACGATTGCTGGATGCGGTGGATCAGTTGAACGAACGCATCAGCGAAATGGAAAATAACCAGCCGTTATTGCCGCATCTTCCGAACGGCAATGGCAACGGCAATGGTAATGTCCGGCCGAAGGCAGCCGATCTGACGCCGAACCCACTGGCCGAGGGTCAAAAATGTCTGGATGAAAACGCGCCGCAAAAGGCGTTGGAATTTTTTGATAAATATCTGGCCACGCATCCGGAAAACGCAGAAGCGTTATTGCGAAAAGCAGATGCGCTGGAAAAACTTGGCCGCGCCGACGAAGCTCTGACGCATTACAATCGCGCGATCGCGGCGGACAGCACGCTCGCCGTCGCGCATTTGCACAAGGGCGGATTGTTGAACCGGATGCGGCGTTATGACGAGGCGTTGAATTGCTACGAACAGGCGTTGCAAGCGCAAGAGAAAAAAGCGCCGGCGAAAGTGTAAACGCCCGCAAAATTTTCAGTTGAAATTCAACCGGTTCGCGCCGCGCTCAGTTTCGATCTGTTCGCGCAGCATGTTGATTTTCATTTTCAGCAGTTCGCGATTTTCCTTCGACTGTTCGCCGAGTTCTTTTTCCAATTCTTGAACGCGATTTTCATAAGCATTTAGGCGTTCCAGCAGCGGCGTCTGGACGGCTTCGAGGCGGCGGGCAAGTTCAGTGAGTTCGGCGGTGGCGGTCTGTTGCGCGGCGAGCAATTCGCGGCGCTGGCTCGCGAGTTCCTGCACGACGGCATTTTTGAGCGCGTCCACAAGGTGCGGCGCGACGCTGGCCTGCACGGTGTTCAAAAGCACGCTGACACTTTGCGGCGGCGCGGCTTGCGGCTCAAAAGATTTAGCGATGATGTCATTGGCTTCCGCCGTCCCGTCGCGTTGGCAAACCGGACAGGCGATGGACGCGGGCATCCGGCCATCGCGCGGAACAATTTCAAAAGCGTATTTCTGGCCGCACGCGCAAAAAATTTTCACCGGCACGGGCAACCGCAAAATTTCTGCAAGCTGACGATTGGATTCCGCCGTGCCATCGCGTTTGCACGCGGGACATGTGACAGTGGCGGGCATCCGGCCATTTTGCGGAATGATCTCAAAAGCATAAGGCTGTCCGCAGGCGCAGGAAATTTTTACGGGAACAGACAAGGTTGCGGCGAGCTGGCGGTTCGCCTCGTCCGTTCCATCGCGTTTGCACGCGGGACACGCGATGGAGCCGTTCATTTTTCCATCATGCCGCGGGGCGACTTTGCAGCCGTATTTCTGGCCGCACGCGCAATGGATGACAAGTGAAATGGACGACGGGTTCACCACAGGAATGACTTTTGTTCGCCGAGCAATTCGTCGCCGTTCCATAACGTCGTGCGCCACGCGACGACGGAGCCAAATTTTTTGTAATCGTCGCCGGCAAATGTGAATTTTGTCCATTTGCTGAAAGTTCCGGCGGAAACTTCGGATTCAAAAGTCTTCAATTTCGGCGTTCCGTCTTTGGCGATTCCGCGCGCTTCGACGCGGACTTTCAGTTTTTCATCGGCAACTTTGACGGCTTTCCATTTCACGTCGAAACGGACGCCGGTGATTTCATTGGTGCGTTCACGCAGACGCGCTTGATAGGCATCGCGGTCGAACAAACTCGGCGAGATGGAATCTTCGCCGTGCAGGTCGAGCAAAAACGGCAGCGTTTTGAGGACGCGACCCGTCACGGCATTCGTATCCGCCGCGAAAACAGAGCCGAGCGAGCCGAGCAAAAACATCGTCATCAAAAAAGCGCGCATGGCGGGACGATAATTTTTCGGCGCGACAAATTCAACTGCTGATTTGATTGCGCGCCAACCAAAAATTTTATTCCCAATAGAAGCGGACGATTTGCGTGTTCTGCGCATTGCGGAAAACGACGGCGACAAATTCGCGAGTCTGGTCGCCGATTTTCGCAGTGACGTGAACTTCAAAAGTCGTGCTGCGCGTAGTAACGTAATTCGCAATCTGTTGCGCCGCCTGCGGACTGATGCCGGCGGACGCAACCTGGCCGGGATTTTGAAACGGCGTGTCGTCATCCGTGCCGTCCACGCCATCGGGACCGGCGCGGAATTTCAGCAGGCTTTGCACGCTGGCCGTGTCCATGCCGGGAATGAGCGACAGCACGTTCGCGTCGGCGGTGTTGACATTGATTTTGCCGGACGAAAAAGTCGTGAAAATGCTGGTGAACCCAAACGGATAATCCGGTTCCTGTCCCGACGCGGAATTATTGAAACCCAATTTGTGATGCGCGATCGGTGCGTCTTGATTTTTGGTCGAGGTGCCGGAATACATCGCAGGCGTGACGCCTTTGATCAGCAGCAATTCGGAGATGTCATCCATCGGCGCATTTTTCGCGAAGTAAGGCGGATTTTTGCCTTGATAATAATCGCTCTCCGCGCCCGCTGGCCGCGTGGCGTCATCGGTATCAATCCAATCTTGGATGGAATCGGACAAAACAGAAATGGCATTGGCGTCAATGCCCATCGTCGTGAAAACTTGTTGCAGCAGTTGCGGCGGCGCGTTGTTGATGTTGATCTTGCGTTCGAGGTCAACGATTTTCACGGTCACGGTGCCGACCGGCGGCGAACCGACGGGATAATCCGTCAACGAGATACCCATCAATGGACTGTTCGTTTCCGGGCCGGTGCCGGGACCGCCCGCCCAGATTTCGTTCAGCGAATCGTAAGGCTGTTTCGTTTCCTGCGACAACACCCAACTCGCCAGTTCCACGCCCGAACGTCCGAGCCAAAGCATTTGTTCATCGTTGTTCGCGTTTGCCGCCAGCCGCGTCTCGACTTTCATTGAATATGCAAACGCGCCCGCCAAAAGCGTCAGCACCACGACCGCCACCAGCGCGGCGACGACGGCGAACGCGCGAACTTTTTTCCGTTGCAAAGAAATTTTCATCTCGTTAACGCGGCGGCGGCGGAATGGAAATTGGGGGTTGGCCGAAACCGCCACCGCCCGCGCCGCCCATTTGCACCGCCGTCGGCATCATCGTTGATGGCAGCGAAAACGCGCGCACAATGACGCGTTGCGAATCCGCCTCGCTGTCGTGGCTGTTATCATCGCTGCCATTGCCAAGAATGAGGCCGATGCGCACCATCGGCGGCAATGCATTGGTGTTGTCCCATTCCGTGACCCAATCAAGCTGGTTCGTGTCCCAGCATTCGATGGAAAAAGTTTTCACGTCCTGCGCGAGAACCAGCGGATTTTTTTGTTCCGTGTCGTCCATGTCCATGAGCAACGGTTTTTGCCGCAGCACCAGATTATTTTGCCGGTTCTCGCCCGGCTCCAAAGAGAAGGTCACGCGGCGCAGGTTGAAATCGCGGCCTTCTTCCAAATTAATAAATTTACTGTTGCGCGGAAAAATGGCGGGCAACCGCGCGGCGAAACTTAAAACCGGCTGGTCGCCGTTTGCCACGATGAAACTGTAATATTGCGGCGACGCCTGAAACGATTGGATGCACATCAGCGAATTTTCCAACGTGTCCATCACGACGCGCTGGCGTTGCGCGCGCGCGGCGGCGGCCTGACCGACGGTCGTCGCCCGGATGATCAGCATCAACGTCGCGCAGATCGCCGCGATGACGAGGCTGAAAATCACGATGGAAACCATGATCTCGATCAGCGTGAACGCGCGGCGGAAATTCAAACGGCGGATTGCCGGCGGATTTTTTTCCTCCGCGCGCCGCTTAAAATTTGAAAGTCGAAATTTCATTTAGTGGATGAAATTTCCGCCGTCCAAACTGCCGGGCGGCGATTGCGGGCGGAAAAACAAACTCGTCGTGCGCGCGATCGGCGCGCGATTTCTGGGGGCGAAAATATAAAAATCCGCGCTGTAAAGACGGTTGGACTGCACTTCGGTGATTTCGCCGCGATAGGTATAACCCGCATAAGTCTTGCCGAGAATGTCGTCAAGATTGCCGTCATATTCGTTTTCCACAAACTGGTTCGTCAGCGAGATTTGCGACAAGATCGCGCTCGCGTCCACGAGCGGATGTTTCAAACGCTGCGCGTTGGAAAGCGATTGGGAAATCAAAGTCAAAATCGCGAACGAGCCGAGGAAAAAAATTCCGATGGCGATCATCACTTCCAAAAGTGAAAACGCCCGCCGCGAATCTTGGTGGAATTTTATTTTCATTTCACATCGGCGATCGTCGGATAGCCCGTCGCATATTCCAGCGTGATCTTGATTTCTTCGCCGCGACTGCGCAGCACCAGCGTCATCTCGTCACTCGTGCCGTTCGGATAAAAAAACACACGGCCAAAATCGGATTCCGTGTAATCCAGCGAATTGATCCCGAACGCCGACAGCTCGACATCGCCCGGCAATTTTCCGGAGCTGACGTAAGGCGAACTGTGCCCGGCGCCGCCGCCATCCACTTCAAAGCTGCGGCCGGCCGGATGGATGACCATGGCGACGGTGTGGCCGGAAAAAATGGCGCGTGCCCGGGCCGATTTGCAGGTGTCGGTGATGTCGCTGATGGCTTTTCTCATGCCTTCTTTTTTCAACATCTTGTCGAGCGCCGGCAAACCCATCGCCGCGATCAAACCGATGATGGCCACGACGATCATCAATTCGATCAGTGTGTAAGCCAGATTGCCGGTTTTTGATTTTCGATTACCGATGAGAAAAGAAAGTTTCCGCCGGGGAATTTTTCCAATCGGCAATCGGCAATCGGCAATCGGCAATCTTTTCATCAGTGGATGGATGAAATCAACTTGAACAGCGGCAGGAAAATGCTCAACAGCAAAAACCCGACGACGATCGCCATGACGATGATCAAAACGGGCCCGATCAAATCGCTCATCACACGCAATGCGATCTGCAATTCGTTTTCGTAAGTGTCCGCGAGATTGTTCAACGCGCCCGGCACATCGCCCGTTTCTTCGCCGATGCGCACCAAGTCCACCATCAGTTGCGGGAACAATTTACTTTGCGCCAGCGGCTGCGCGAGCGTTTTGCCGTCCGTCACCTGCTCACGCGTTTTGATGATCGCGTCCTTGATGAGCGAGTTGGACATGACCTGCTCGGTGATTTTCAACGCGGTCAAAACCGGCACGCCGTTTTGCAGCAGCGTGCCGAGCGTGCGCGCGAACTGGCCGAACAGATTTATTTTTACGACGTTGCCGAACACCGGCGCTTTCATCCGCCACTCGTCCAATTTGCGACCGCCAACGGCGCTGGCTTGAAACCGTTTGAAGATCACCACGATTGCCAAAACAATCGGAATCATCAGCCACCACCATCGCGTGAACAAATGGCTGGTGCCGATGAGCATCCGCGTGGGCAACGGCAGCTCGACGTTGAAGCCGTTAAAAATATCAATGAACTTCGGCATCATGAACGTCATGAAAAAAACCACGAGCAAAATGCCGACGCAGATCACCATCACCGGATAAATCATCGCCGATTTGAACTTTGCCTGGATGTCCGAGAATTGTTGAAAATGCGTGGCCATGCGCCGCAACACTTCCACCAGCGAGCCGGACGATTCGCCGGCTTTCACCATGTTGACATACAGGTCGGAAAAAATTCGCGGCTGCCGCGCCATCGCGTCCGACAATCCGCGGCCTTCGGTCACTTCCTGCTTCAACTCGCGGCTGACACTTTCCGGAATCCCTTTTGTCTGTAGATGCGTCATGCTCGTGAGCGCAACCGTCAGCGGCATCCCGGATTTTAACAAGTTCGCCAATTGCGTGGTGAACGTCGCCAGCTCCTGCAATTTTGGTTTTCGTTTTTGCGAAAGTTGCGCCTGCAATGTCGGCGGCAGCAGTGAAAGCAGATGGAAACCGCGCTTCGTTGCGCGTTTATTTTCCGGCAATCCTCCGGCTTTCGCCGTGTCCACGGAAAGCGGAAACAAACCGAAACGCTGGATTTGCGCCAGCGCGGCGCTGCGGTCGGCCACTTCCAAAACGCCTTCGACCAGTTCGCCGGAGCGTTTGCGGGCGGTGTATGAAAACTGCGGCATAAAATCCTTAATTCAAAAACCGGAAAAACCCAAAAGTTTCAAACCAATCGCTCAACCCGGATTCGCCGCGAGCCAAAAACGGATGTCCGGCGCTTGCGGACTGGTGGGATCGAGTTCCAGAACTTTTTGATAGTGCCGCCGCGCCGACGTTGCGTCGTGCAAGTTTTGCGCGTAGATGTTTGCCAGCGACAAATGCGCGCGCGTTTCATCCGGATTCGCTTCGAGAATTTTCTTCAATTCATTCACCGCGTCCGGCACATAACCCGCCGCCTTCAACGCCTGCGCAAAATTGTAGCGCGCGTCCGTCGAATCCGGCTGGATCGCCAGCGCGTATTCGTAATGCGGCAACGCCAGCGAATACATCCGCAGCTTGTGCGCGAGCACCGCCGTGTTGTATTGCGCCTCGAACCATGCCGGATCCGCGTCCGCCGCCGACCGATACCATTGCACCGCGTCCGGCCATTTTTCGTCCTGGTCGAACAGTTGCGCCTTTGTGAACGCGCCGCCCGCCGGCGTGCCGTTCGCGTGATTTCCCGCCGCCGGTTTGCGCGGCGAAACATAATTATAACGCGGAAATTTTTTCACCGGCACCGGCGCGATTGCAGAGGCTACGGCAAGCGGTTTCGCTGGTTCAATCACCGTGGCTGGCTGGGCTGGCGTTGAACCATCCGATGGCAGTGGCGTCAAACCGCTGTCGAGATATTTTGAATCCGGCTGGTCCGTTTTTTTGGACGAACTGAAAAGCTTGTGCCAGAAACCGGATTTTTGCGGGGGTTCCGCCGGCATCGGAACTTCCACGGAAGATTGCGCAGTCGGTGCCGCTTTGATCATCTGCGTCGCTGGCGGATTTGCCGAGGCGCGCGGCGTGGTGACAATTTCCGGCGCGGGCTGGACTTGCACAACTTGAACCGGCGCGGACGAAACCGGCGGCGGATTGTAACTCGCAACTTTGGTCGGCGCCGGCTTTTGCGAAACCGCCGGACGCGGCGCGCTGTTGTTGGCAACTATTCTGGGTTGCGGCTGTGGCGCGGGCGGATTGGTTTTCACGACCGGCGGTTCCGCTGCCGTTCGCGCCGCCATCTGCGGCGCGATTTGCGCCTGTTCAAGCTGGTTCGCGATGCCGTTCACTTCATCCCAATTCGCCGGATGCGGATTGAGCGCGAGATATGCATGATAATTTTCCAGCGCCGTTTTGTTGTCATGCAGATATTGCTGGTTCACCGTCGCAAGATTCAAGATCGCCGAGGCAAATCCCGGTTGCGCCTGCACGGCGGCGGCAAAAAATTTCGCCGCATCGCGCGGCATTCCCCGCTGGATGCGCGCCAGACCAAGTCCGTTGAAAGCTTCTGCGTCGCCCGGTTTCAAAGCCAGCACGGCGCTGAAACTTTTTTCGGCGACGACCGTTTCATTCAGCCGCAATTGCGCGGAACCCAGTTTGAGCCAGCCGATGGGATCATTATTCCGGCGCAACGTGTAAGCCGTAAATTCTGTTTTCGCTGCGTCCGGCTGGTTTTGAGCCAACCATAAATTACCGAGATTAAAATGCGCCTCGACCAGATCGCGATCCAATTCCAGCGCGTGTTGATAAGCATTCGCCGCCGCCTGCGGTTCATCCGCGCCTTGCAAAGCGACGCCGTAATAATTCCAAACCTGCGCGTTCGTCGCCAACAGCGTCGCCGCCGTTTTGAACTGCGCGGCGGCGTTCGCATAATCGCCGCGATCCAGGTATTTTTTCCCGTTGAGAAACGCGCGCGGCCCCGCCGGCGTGCAGCCCGCAACGAAGACCGTCAGCGCAAGCAATATAATTGCGCTGCAAATTGAAATTTTTTTGGCCAGCATCCGCCGTGGTTGGTAACATCCACGGACAAAAGTGTCAAGAAACGCACGGCGACAACTTGTGATGTTCGCGCTGCTCGCCCTCGGCTGGCGGGCGGCGGCGGCGGATTTTTTTGCGCCGACAACGACGAATTCCGCCGTGCGCGTGGTCATCGCCACGGGCGACGATCTGCTCGACGCCTTTTTGCCGGACGACGCGCGGGTCGAAACCGTTTTCAATCTTGGCCTGACGAATTTCACGCATACCGCCAGCGTCGCCGCCGCGTGGCGCAGTTTGGTCACGACGAACGACACCGTCGGCATCAAGGTTTTTTCCGAACCCGGTCCGCTCAACGGCACGCGTCCCGCCGTCGTCACGGCGATTGCGCGCGGCCTGCTTGCCGCCGGTTTGCCGCCACAAAAAATCATCATCTGGGACAAGCACGCCGACGATTTGCAATCCGCCGGGTTTTTTACATTAGGGAAAAAACTTGGTGTGCGCGTCGCCGGCGCGACGGATGTCGGTTATGATCCGAATGTTTTTTATCTGCCCGATTCACCCGTCATCGGCGCGCTCGTTTGGGGCGATTTGGAATTTGGCCTGACCAACCGCGAAGCCGGCAAAAAATCTTTTGTCTCCAAACTCGTCAGCCAGCAGATCACGAAAATTATTTCCGTCGCGCCGCTCATCAATGAAAACGACGCCGGGGTCGCCGGCCATTTTTTCAGCCTCGCGCTCGGCAGCGTGGATAACACGCGGCGTTTTGAAAATGACCCCGACCGGCTTGCCGTCGCGTTGCCCGAACTCATTGCGTTGCCAAGCATCGGCGACCGCACAACGCTTTACGTGACCGACGCGCTGCT
>JAMFSG010000268.1 GCA_026225155.1 Verrucomicrobiota bacterium | reverse complement strand
ACAGAACTTAGGATTATATACATTGAACTATGGACTATTCGATAAAGACCGCCGATACATTTTTATCCGATAAATCATCGACAAAATAGTGGACGTCGAATTTAACGCCTTTGATTGAAAAGAACAAAAAGCACTCCCAGGCCGCGCGCGAATCGGTGCAGATATTTTTCACCAAAACGTCGGCATCGCCGGATTTTATTTCGGCGTCGCAGGCTTCGGCGATGAATTTCAAAGAGCGTGCTTCCACAAAATTATTTCAGCAAAAAAGTCGCGGTCACGACGGCGGTGATGGTTTTATCAAGCGAGCTCGTGTCGTTCTCGCCATCGCCACTCGTGTCAGTTTCGTGCAACGGCGTGATCTGGAAAACTCCCATTTCCGCGTCATGCAAATTGGCGATGCTGCGGCTGCCTTGCGCGGCGATCTGCTCGGCGCGTGCGCGGGCGTCTTTGGTCGCGTCGGCGAGCATCTCAATTTTTTCCTCGGCAACTTTGGTGTAGAGAAATTGCGGCGGTTCGGTCGTGAACAAAACGTCCTGCTCAACGAGCGGCGTTGTGTCGAGTTCCGCCATGCGTTCGACGTCGTCAGATTCCACGCGCACTTTTTGCGTCAGCCGATAACCGACAGTGCGTTGGCGCGAAACGCTTTCGCCATTCGTTTCATTTGAAACACTGGCCTGAATTTCTTCAATCGCAATCGGCTTAAAAACCAGATTCGTCACACCATTTTGGTTCAAAAAATCCGAAACTTTTGCGGCGTCGGTTTTCAATTTGTGCTGCGCGTCCAGCAACGTCGGTGCTTCGGTGGTGAACGAACCTTTCCAAACGACGAGGTCGGATTTCACATTTTTGCGTGTCGAACCTTTGGACGTGATGAACTGGGAATTTTTAATTTTCACCCACGCCGTCGTGCCGAGCATCGAGGATAAAACCAATCCTGCCGCCAGAAAAAGTCCGGCGAGCATTCCAAAAAGTTGAGGACGAGATTGGTTCATGGATTCTGAAATTGGTTCTAATTTATATGGCTGCGATTTTCCGCAACAACCGGAGCCTGATTGGTCATCAAATTTGGATCCGGCGGAATGTTCAAATAACTGGCGCAGCGGTCGGCGATGTCCTTGAAAACCGGGCCGCAAACTTTGCCGCCGTAATAACCTTCTTTCGGTTCGTCCATCACGACGGAAATGCAAATCTGCGGATCATCTGCGGGGAAAAATCCGATGAACGACGAAATGAATTTGCCGGGAACGTAAGCGCCGTTTTCCGCTTTTTGCGCCGTGCCGGTTTTGCCGGCGACGACATAATTTTTCATCGCCGCGCCTTCCGCCGTGCCGTCTTTCGTCACGACCGTTTTCAACGCCTCGATCATTTCACGGCAAGTATTTTCGGTAACGACCTGGCGCACACGTTGCGGCGCATATTGTTGGACAAGGTTGCCGTCGTGTTCCTGCAGATGGCTGACGATCATCGGCGACATCAGCCAGCCGTGGTTCGCGATCGCGGCCATTGCCATGATCATTTGCAAACGCGTCACCGCGACGCCGTGACCCATCGGAATTTGCGCGATGGAAACTTTGCTCCAATCTTTCACCGGATACAAAAATCCGCGCGCTTCGCCCGGCAGCGGAATGCCCGTGCGCTGGCCGAAACCGTAATGCCATGCGTAATCGTAAAGGCTTTGTTCGCCCAGCTTGATGCCGATTTTAGCCGCGCCGATGTTGGACGATTTCGTGATGATGCCTTCGGTGGTCAAAATCCCGAACGGTTCGTGATCGTGCAAAACGTGGCCGGCAAAAGCGAAATGTCCACGCTCGCAATCAAATTGGTCGGTCAATTTGATGACATTATTATTCAACGCGCCGGACACGACGACGATTTTGAAAGTCGAACCCGGCTCGACGACATCAGTGATGACGCGGTTGCGCGTTTCGGGCGTGATGGTGTTCGGCAAATTTGGATCATAATTCGGCAATGTCACCATCGCCAAAATTTCGCCCGTGCGCGGACGCATGACAATGCCCGTGATGCTTTTCGGCGCGTGTTTTTGGATCGCGTCCGCGAGCGCGGTTTCGACAATGTGTTGCACGACTGAATCAATTGTCAATACGACGTCCAAACCATCGCGCGCCGGAACATCCTGATCGCGCATCGCCACCAATTCATGTTGTGCGTGGTCGGTTTCCGTGACGCGCCAGCCAGCGATGCCGTCCAGATTCGTGTTCATCGTGAATTCGATCCCGTCACGCCCGACGATTTTGGAAATGTTGCGACCATCCACCTTCACATCCTCTACGCCGGAAAAACCGATGACCTGCCCGGCCAGCAGGCCGTTCGGATAATATCTTTTCTGATCCGATTCAGCAAAGACCGCGCTCGTCCGCAGGCTGCTGAAAAAAGCCCGGTCCGCGCGCGGCAATTTTTTTTCATCCACGCCAAACATCAGGTTTGTCATCGCCGCGCGGATGTGCAGCCATGTTTCCGGCGGAACATTTCGCGCGAGGCGGACGTAATGCGAAATGTTCGTCGCCAATTGCCCTTGATCATCTTTGGAAACCACCGCGCGCGGCAATAATTTTTGCGCCAGCGCATTTTCGTCCAACTGCAACCACGGCGCGAGCACATGCGCGACGGCGGCTTGTTGGTTGCCGATCAATGTCGGATCGGCGCAAACGGTTTCCACCTCGACGCTCGTGGCGAGGACATTGCCATTGATGTCGAGGATGTCGCCGCGTCGTGGAATCTGGCGGTAATCGCGATGCGTATTGTCATCCGCGAGCTTCGACAATTCATCGTGCCGCAACACTTGCAAATCCATCAGGCGAAAGCCCAAACCTGCGAACGCCGCGCCGATAAAAATCAGCAGCAGCAACGCGCGCCTGGTTTGCAATTTGTTGTTCATCCTAAAAACGGCCAGCCGCCCGTGGCGATCGGTTCCTCAACCAACGGCGTCACGAGCGGCGGCCAAAATTATTTTTCTTTATTGAGTCAACGCAACCGTTGGCCGCCCGGCGAATTGTCGCGGTTGCATTTTTCCGTCCGGCGGCGGCTCGTCCAAGCGAACCACCTGCCCGGGTTGCGCGGGCACAAGGCCGAGATTCAACTGCCGCGCGCGCCCGTCAATCATCACCGGCGAATGCAAAACGGAAACCTGGT
The DNA here is from genome assembly GCA_026225155.1 of Verrucomicrobiota bacterium. Lineage (GTDB taxonomy): Bacteria > Verrucomicrobiota > Verrucomicrobiia > Limisphaerales > UBA11358 > UBA11358. The sequence continues at coordinate 7,740 of JAMFSG010000268.1, read as the reverse complement.
TCGCCAGCCGGTCGTTGTCGTCCTGCAATTGCGCCAGATTTTTTTCGCGTTCGACGACCTGCCGCCCCAACCGGTTGATCTCGTTTTTTTCCCAGACGTAACCGATCGCCGAGCCGCCGAACAAAAAGCACAGCAAAACCACTTTCACTACGGGACCAAAGTGGATCGCCGCCGCCTGGTTTTTACGATTTTTCGCCATGTTAAATTTTTTCCATAACTCGCAACTGCGCACTGCGGGCGCGCGGATTTTCCCGCAATTCATTTTCGCCCGGCAAAATCGCCTTGCGTGAAACCCATTTCAATTCCGGCGCGATCGGCGTCCGCAATGTGGGAATGTCCACTTCGCCTGGGAACGTGTAATCCCGCGTCCGCTCGCGACCGAATTCTTTCACCACGCGATCTTCGAGCGAATGAAACGTGATGACCGCCAGCCGCCCGCCCGGTTTCAAAATTTTCACCGCACCATTCAACCCGCGTTTCAGCGAACCAATCTCGTCGTTCACCGCGATCCGCAACGCTTGAAAAACTTTGGTTGCCGGATGCGCTTTTTTTCCGTGGCGTGGCGCGAGCCGTTCGATCAAATCCGCCAACTGCTTCGTCGTCGTAAATTTCCGCGCCGTCCGGTCGTGAACAATTGCTTTCGCAAACCGCCGGGAATCGCGTTCGTCGCCAAATTCCCAAAAAATTTTCGCCAGATTTTCCGCGCTTTCGCCGTTCACCAAATCCGTCGCCGTTTGCGGTTGCCGGTTGTCCATCCGCATATCGAGCGGGCCATCGTTTTGAAAACTGAATCCGCGTTCCGCGTGATCTAATTGCGGCGAACTCACGCCCAAATCCAAAAGCACGCCATCGCAACTTCCCGCTGGAATCCAATCCGCCAGTTCCGAAAAATTCCCGCGGCGGATTTCAAAACGCCCGGCAAATTTTTCCGCCAATCGCGTTTTGGCGATCTCAACCGCGACGCCATCGCGATCGCACCCAGACAGCCATCCAGTCGGAGAACTCGCGGCCAGCAATTGCGCCGCGTGACCAGCTCCACCGAGCGTCCCGTCGGCGTAGCGTCCGCTCGCCTGCGGGTTCAGCGCGGCCAGCACTTCCGCCGCCATCACTGGTTTGTGGATGAATTCTGGCACTGCGCATTTATTCAAATTGATTCACGCGGTTTCCAACTGGCGTTCGCGGAAAAATTCCAACGGCTCGCGCGTGGCCGTCAAACGCGGCGATTCAGCCGGCGCGAGCGTGCGCGATTTCACCGGCACCACTTCCACATCCGCGTCGCTCAAGTCGTTGTGCAACACCTTCACAGCATCGAGCGATAGTTCGGTTTGCACCGCATTAACCATCGGCGCAACTGGCTGCGGCGCGCGGAATGGATTTAATTTTTCCGCCCAAGTCGTCGTCCGCATCAGCTTCGGAGCGGAGAAAACGGGAATTTTTGAAGTGCCAATTTTTGGCGCGGCTAAAACTGTCGGTGCGACCACCGTGGCCGAAACTTTTTTTGGTTCGGGCGTTGGCGCGGAATTTCCATCCGCCGCTTTCGGCTCGAAAGGATTTTTCGCCGCGTTGAATTTCGGCAAATAGACGCGCTTGTCTTCGCGATAAGCGACCACGCCGCGTCCGCCAAAAAAACTTTTTCCCGCGCCCAATAATTTTCCAAGGTTCATAAGTTCAGTCTATGATTTGTGAAATTGCGTCTAAAGTCGGTGACTCGTCCAGCGCCCGCGCTTTTTCCAACGTCTGCGCGTTCCAGATTTCAAAATGATCCAGCATTCCGACCAGCACCGCCTGATCCGTGATGCCCGCACCGCGCGCCATTTTTTCCGGCAGACAAATCCGTCCTGACTTGTCGAGCGTCACCTGCTCCGATTCGCTGCCGATGAAACGTTTCAATGCGATTTTTTTCGGATCACCTTTCGGCAACGCGTTGATGTCTGCCAACATTTCCGCCATCTGCTGCGGCGGCAACACCCGCAAACACGCGCCCGCTTTGTGCTTCGGCCAGAACATCAGGGTCAATTCCTCGCCTTCGGATTCAGGACGCCATTTGGCCGGAATCTGCAAACGCCGCTTCTCATCCACTCCATGCGAATAGTTCGCATTGTAGTAAATCGGCTTGGGTTCCGGCGTGTCGCTCATTTATCCACAGCTTTTCCAAAAACGGGTTTATTCCCCACAACGCTCCATTATTACCCACTTTAACCCCTGCAAGTCAATAAAAAAGTCCCGATATTATCGGGGTTTATTCAAAAGTTATTCACAATTTGTTTCCGCAATCGTGAATTGTCATTTTCCGCCGCAAACCGTTACGCTGTCGCCGTGCGAACTGCCGATTTTCATTTTGACCTGCCGCCAGAGCTGATTGCCCAAGCGCCCGCGCCGCAGCGCGACCAATCGCGCCTGCTCGTCCTGAACCGCGCGGAAAATCGCATCGCGCACCGGCAGTTTCAAGACATTCTCGAATATTTCCAAGCCGGCGATGTGCTGGTGCTGAACAACTCGCGCGTGATCCCTGCCCGCTTGCGGGGCGTGAACGCCAAAACCGGCGGGAAATTTGAAATTTTTCTGCTCGAAGAAAATAGCGTGAACGATTGGTGGGCGATGCTCCGTCCCGGCAAACGCGCGCCGATTGGCGCACAAATTGAAATCCGCAATCCGCAATCCGCAATCCGCAATATCACCGCCACCGTCATCAACGTGAACGATGAAGGTCATCGCCAATTGCAATTTTCCGGTGTGAAAAACCTTTTCGACGAACTCGATTCGCTCGGCGAAATTCCGTTGCCGCCATATATTGAACGCGCCGTCGAATTGAGTGAAGACAAGGAGCGTTATCAAACTGTTTTTGCGCAGCCCGCCGGTTCCGTCGCCGCGCCGACGGCGGGCTTGCATTTCACGCCAGAATTGCTCGAAAAAATCCGCGCGCGCGGCGTGAAAATTTGCTTCGTCACTTTGCATGTCGGCGCCGGAACTTTTCTGCCGGTGAAGGTGGAAAATATTGCCGACCACAAGATGCACTCGGAACGATTTGAGATCGGCGAAGAAACGGTTTTGGCCGTCAACGAAGCCAAAAAATCCGGCGGAAAAGTTTTCGCCGTCGGCACGACCGCGACGCGTTCGCTCGAAACGGTTGCGCGAAAAAACGGCGGAAAACTCAATATCCATGCGGGTAAAACGGACATCTTCATTTTTCCACCGGCGGAATTTCAGATCGTGGACGCATTACTGACCAACTTTCATCTGCCGGAATCCACGTTGCTGATGCTTGTCAGCGCGTTCGCTGCGCCGGGCGAAAAAGCGCGCGGACGCGAGCTGATTTTATCCGCTTACGCCGAAGCCATCCGCGAGCGTTACCGCTTCTTCAGCTACGGCGACGCGATGCTAATTTTATGAGCCTAAAGCCCAAAGCCAAAAGCCCAAAGTTGCCCTTTGTTTTCATCAACATGGCGATGACGGCGGACGGGAAAATCGCGACGGCCAACCGCGCCATCCATTCGTTCAGCAGCGCGCGGGATTTGCGGCATCTTTATGAATTACGCGCGACGGCGGACGCGATCATTTGCGGCGCGCGGACGGTGGAAATTTCAAAAAGTATTTTGGACAACGGCGGCGCAAAGTTCACCAAGCTGCGTCTGAAAAATGGTCTGACGGAATATAATCTCCGCGTGCTCGTTAGCGGCAGCGGCTCGGTTGATCCGAACGCGGAAATTTTCCAGAATAAATTTTCGCCGATTATTATTTTGACAACCGCGCGGATTTCAAAAACTGACTTAAAACAACTTCAAAAAGTCGCTGACGGAGTGAAAATCTGCGGCCAAACGGAAATCAATTTCCGCGCCGCACTGCGTTGGCTGCGCGCGAAATGGAACGTGAAACGCCTGCTCTGCGAAGGCGGTGGTGAATTAAATGAAGCGATGTTCCGAGCGGATTTGGTGGACGAAATCCATTTGACAATGTGCCCGAAAATCTTCGGTGGACGCATTGCGCCGACAATCGCCGACGGCATCAGTTTTTCCAAATTAGCGCAGGCAAAAAAGTTTGAATTAAAGTCAATGCTCAACTTTGATGGCGAGTTATTCACAACCTATTCAAGGTTAAATTCTGGACAATAGTGTCCGCTTTCAAGACATAATTAACCATAAAGCGCCAGTGTTTCTACCTGAACAGCGCTGCTTCTAAATCTTACTAAAAAATCAAATTTCTTTTATAGGTATCCGGCCAGTCGCGTTATCTGATTCGATCTTCTGCCAGCTAACGTGTCACCCAATCGTAACTCTACCGACAAGTTCGCGTCACACGAGTGACACATTTTGTCCCTGCGCAAATTCCGCGCGTAAGGGCTTTCAATTTTTATGATCAAAAAAACTTTGATGATCGGTGCGGCAGTGTTTTCAAGCTGGTTTTCGGCGCATGCCCAATTGGCCATCACGGAAGTGCAGACGTCAGAAAACAAGAGCAACTCGCTCGGCGGCGCAGGGCCGGACTGGTGGGAATTGAAAAATTTCGGCACGAATGACATCAATCTGACTGGCTACTCTTGGAACGATGGCAGCCATTCGGTTCAAGGCGCGGACTTGCCGTTTGATGCCGCGAATGTGGTCATTCACGCGGGCGAAACGATTGTGATCACAGAATCGAATACAATCGTCGGCAGCCCGGCAACTTTCCAGCAATGGTGGGGCCCGAATCTCAACCCCAGCGTGCAGATCATCGTTTCCACCACGCCAAATGGTTTGAGCAAAAGCGGAGAAGCCGTGCGGCTGTGGGCACCGGGCGCAAATTTAACTGATTCCAGCGACCCGAATGATACGTCCGGCTTGGTGGATCGCGTGGATGTGGGTGCCGAACCAACGGCAGGCATTCCGACTTTCATCTATGACACGAATAACGGCACGTTTGACTTAACCAGCGTGAGCGGCGTTAATGGCGCATTCACGGCGGCGACTTCTACGGATGTGGGTTCGCCCGGTGTTGCGCCAAATGCAAGTCCAATTATTCTTACGACCCAACCAAGTCCGGCCAGCTATACGATTCCACTTAACTCACCGGTAAGTTATACGATTTCCGGCTATGGTTTGCCCAAGCCGAAATTTCAATGGTTGTTCAATGGCCAGCCGGTGGATACGAATGCTTTGGGCGCAGTCATCCTTTCTACCATCAGCAATAATATGGCAAGCAGCACATTGACGATCGCCAGTGCGCAGTCGGTTGACAGCGGAACTTTCAGCGCCATCGCAACCAATGGCGTGCAAACTTTGACGAGTTCCAACGCGGTATTAAATGTAACTACAACGCCAAGCGCGCCGGCGATCTCGGCATTTTCACCGAATAACTTGACGGCTTATCTGGGGCAAACCGTTACTTACACAGTTTCCGCTTTTGGCAGTCCGACACCGACTTATCAATGGCAATACAATGGAACTAACATTGCCGGACAAACTGCTTCACAATTTCAAATATATTTGTCCGACACCAATCAATCTGGAACTTACGGCGTCGTGCTGACCAACTCTGCCGGTTCAACTAATGCTTCGGCTGTGTTGGTAGTTACTCCGAAGCCAACCTTGAAAATCACGGAAGCCATGTCGAGCGAATCTACAAATACTTCCACCGGCGATGTTTCCAATCATAGCGATTGGTGGGAATTAAGTAACTTAGGTAATTTTTCTGTCAATCTTCAAGGTTATCGGTTTGACGACGCCACTTTTTCGCTGGCCGCTGCGTTCACGATCACTAACAACGTCACCATCCAGCCGGGTGAATCTGTCATCCTAGTTGAAGATATGACACCGGAACAATTCCGCACTTGGTGGGGGCCGCAATTAGGCGCAAATATTCAGATCATCACTTATCCCAGCATCGGTTTCAGCGCGGATGGCGATGCGATAACTGTTTGGAATGCCGCTGCCACAACAGAATCTGATAATTTAGATTCGGAAAGTTTTTCGACCGCCGTGCGTGGTGTTTCTTTCGGCTATGATCCAAATTCCAGCGATGCTGATTATGGATTTCTCGGTTTTGCACCGGATGGTTTGAGCGTGGCCGGCGTCAATGGCGCTTTCGTTGCAGCCGTTGGCGGGGATATTGGTTCGCCCGGCACGATTCTCAATGTGCCGAGTTTCAACAACATTACGCAAACGAATGGCGGCATTGCCTTATCTTGGTCAACGCAACCGAATTGGACTAATACGGTTCAGTTCAAAAATAATTTGACCGATCCGAATTGGATGATTTTGACCAATCTAACTAGTGATGGCACGAGCTTATTAAACTTTGTTGACACAACCACTAACTCACAGCGCTTCTACCGCATCACTTTGAATTTGAACCAATGAAACTAATTACTCAGCCATATCGCCGCGCATTCACGCTGATTGAATTGCTCGTCGTCATTGCCATCATCGCGATTTTGGCGTCCATGTTATTGCCTGCGCTGGCCCGCGCAAAAACCGCCGCGCAAAAAACTTCCTGCATGAACAAGCTCAAGCAATGGGGCCTGGCGCAGACGATGTATGCGTCGGATAACAACGATAACATCCCGCAAGAAAGTGCCAATACCAGCAGTTCGTATGATTCATGGACGCAAGTGCGTCAGCCTGCCAGCGCGGCGGTCTGGTATAATGCCCTGCCCGGCGTGATCAACCAGCGTCCGGCATCCTACTTTTTTAGCAACCCGACTAACTTCTATGACACGACCAGCCTCTTTCATTGCCCGGCGGCAAAGTTTGTGATTGCCACCGGCGTCAATCCTTATACCGGTGGCGATGCGATTTTTTCCATCGCCATGAATTCCAAATTGATTAGCGGCGGCGCCACGACCATTCGCACCTCCACTGTTAGAATGCCCTCGGCGACCGTGTTCTTTTTAGAAAATCTTTTGACCGGTGATCCTACGGTTGATCGCAACCAAGCCACCACCGATCTCGGCCAGCCGAGCAGTTATGCCAACCGGTTTGCCGCGCGGCATGGCGGCATGGGCAACCTCGCGTTTGTAGACGGCCACGCCCAAGCCTACAAGGGCACCCAAGTCGTCCAGACCAAAGTCGGCGATCCGAACGAAGGTGCCGCCATTTTGCCGCAAACGGAAATCGTCTGGACAAGCGATCCCAGCGTGAATCCGTGATCTAATGATTTAAAACATTTTTTTCAGCATCATCCAATTAATAAAACCTAACCACAAATAAAGTAAGTATATTGTAACATGAAAAAAACGAACTATTCATTTCTCACCTCCATGTTAGCCAGCGGCGTATTTCTGACGGCAACGCAAACACAAGCCCAGCTTAAAATTACAGAAGTGGAATCTTCAGAAGCCCCAAATACGACCGTTCTGACTACCAAACCGAATGTTCCGCCGGACTGGTTTGAATTGTCTAACTTCGGCACCACGACGGTAAATATATCGGGTTACACGATGGATGATAACTCCAGTAATGTAACTTTGTCCGTCGCCTTGACTGGAATCACCAGCATTGCTGCCGGCGAATCGGTTGTTTTTTTCGAAAACGATGGCACTACGCTCACGGCACCCGACTTTCAAACTTGGTGGGGATCGGATTTAAGTCCGTCGGTGCAGATTGGAACTTATGGCGGTTCGGGGGTCGGACTTGGCAGCGGCGGAGACGAAGTAAACATTTTTGACTCAAATGGAAATTTGGTAGATGGCGTAAATTTCGGTGCCGCCACTACGGGAGTAACTTTCATCTTCGACTCGGGCACAAGTGGTCGTTCTCCGACGGGTTT
>JAMFSG010000267.1 GCA_026225155.1 Verrucomicrobiota bacterium | reverse complement strand
TGTTGGTGCCCCACCCCGTCGACCCTAAAAAAAAAAGCCTTGCACCTCAAAAAAAAAAAATAAAAAAAAAACCCCCCAAAAATATTTTCGCGTCCCGCCGGTTTCGCGCCCCACTGGATTGTTCACTGTGTTCGCTGGCGCACGGACGCGAGGCCGATTAACCTTCGTGGGTTGCAACCAGCCATTTCCAATCATTACGCGACGCTCGGCCTCGACCGGCGTTGTTCCGACGCGCAAATCCGCGCGGCTTACCGGATTCTCGCCAAACAGCACCATCCCGATGTCAACGCGAGTTCGCTGTCCGCCGTCAAGCACACGCAGGAATTAAACGCCGCCTACGAAATTTTAAGCGATCCTTCGCGACGTGAAATTTACGACGCCGAACTCAAAGCGGCGGAGTATCGCCCGGCAAAAACTCGCCGCGAGAAATCGCAACTCAATCTCGCGCAAGACGTGAATCTGCGGCTGGAAGATTTTTTGCGCGGCACGACTTTGGAAGTGCGCGTGAAAGATCCGGGCAATGCGAACGCGTTGGAAATTTATCCACTTGAAATTCCACCGCAAACTGCGCCGGGCACGCGTTTCAAAATTCCGCGCGCAGCGATTTCAAACGGCGGATTCGTCATCGTGCGGGTGAAAGCGCAGGCAGATTTTCGGTTCAAAGTGCGCGGTTCAGATTTGCGTTGTGATCTTAAAATCACCAACCAACGCGCCATGCGCGGCGGCGTGGAATCGGTGCGCGGGTTGACGGGAAATTATTTACGCGTGACGATTCCACGCAACGTCGAACGCGGCGAAATCTTGCGCGTGCCGGGCGAAGGCTTGCCGAAAACGCGCGGCGGGCGCGGCGATCTGCTGGTGCGCATTGTTTATCGCCCCGAAATCCGCATCGTGCGCGGCAAAATGAAATAGTGGCACGGGCATCCTGCCCGTGTGTTTCAAATGAATCACAAATCAGGCCAGTATAAACTCACGGGCAGGATGCCCGTGCCGCTATTTTTCAAACCGCGTTTTAACTCATTTGGCAAACCGTAAAAATCGTGGAATCGTGAATCACGATGAAAATTTCGGAAGCATTTCAAGGTCGGCCGACGACGCAACCTGTTTTGGATCGCAGTGGATTATTTACCGCGCCGGAGAAAAATTTTAACGCGGCGAATGACGATGCGGCGTTGCTCGACGCGTATTCGCAAACAGTCAGTGGCGTGGTGGACGCGGCGCGTGATTCGGTCGTGAACATTCGCGTGCGCCACGCGGCGAATGGCCAGCGCAATGGCGAAGGCAGCGGTTCGGGATTCATCATCACGCCGGACGGTTACATCGTCACGAACAGTCACGTCGTGCACGGCGCGACGACGATTCAAGTCGCGCTCGCGGACGGACGCACTTATTCCGCCGAGTTGATCGGCGATGATCCGGATTCCGACCTCGCGGTCATCCGCATCAACGCGCCAGATTTGCGACACATTCAATTCGGCAATTCCAGCCAATTGCGCGTCGGCCAGATCGCCGTCGCCATCGGCAGTCCGCTGGGTTTTCAACAAACCGTGACGGCGGGCGTCATCAGCGCGCTCGGCCGCACGATGCGCGCACAATCCGGTCGCACGATGGAAAATATCGTGCAGACGGACGCGGCGTTGAATCCGGGAAATTCCGGCGGGCCGCTGCTCAATTCGCACGGCGAAGTCGTCGGCGTGAACACGGCGATCATTCCGTCGGCGCAGGGAATTTGTTTTGCCATCGCGAGCAATTCCGCGGAACTCGTCGCGGCATGGCTCATCAAGGACGGTCGCATCCGGCGCGCGTGGCTGGGCATTCATGGCCAGACCGCGCCGCTGCATCCCCGGATCGCGCGGTATCTGGGGGTGAAAAATTCACAAGGCGTTTTGGTTTTGGATATTGAACCGGATAGTCCGGGCGCGAAGGCCGGCTTGCGTGAAGGCGATTTGCTCGTCGGCTTGAAAAACAAACCGATCACGAGCATTGATGATTTGCAACGCGTGCTCGTCGGTTCGGAAATCGGCGTGAAGTCGAAACTGGAAATCGTGCGGCGCACTTACCGGTTGGAACTGGAGATCATCCCGCGCGAAATGCCGGCGGTGAAAAAATAAAAAATCATTCGCCGTCAAAAAACGTGCGCGACGGAAACCGCCGGCCGCCGCGCACCTCGCGCAAATAATTTCGCACCGGTCATTTACAATCACCGCGCAAACGGTCATGCTGGCCTGCCTTCCGGAGAAACTATCATGCCGCAGGCAAGTCAAACCGCAGAAAAAAATAAAAGTTATGGGCGACAAATCCCCGAAATCAAACCAGAAGAAAACCGTGCAAAAATCCAAGGCCAGCGCCGCCAAGAAAAAACCGGCCGCGGTCGCAAAACCCGCCGCCAAGAAAAAGTAACTAATGGCTACTGGCTGCCGCTCCGGGAATAAAATCCAGGAGCGGCAGATTTTTTTTGTCCCAATTTCAACAGCGATTGCGATCCTGATCAAAGATTTGAAATTGGGCGGCGGCAATCAGGTGCTCGGCGGAACGAAATCTAAACCCATACGTTTGACGGACGGCAATCACGAGATTGATTGCAAGATGGATGGGATGGCCATCAGCTTGAAAGCGTGCTTCGTGAAGAAGGCGTGAAACGCGACAAGCTGCTTTAATGAGCTAAAATTTTAAACGGCACAGCGGAGGTCACCAATTGATCGCCACCGGCAGGCCGAGAAATTTTCCGTAACGCGCTGCTGCGACTTCCACCGCCAGTTTTGCAGTTTTCTTCAACGGCTGAAAGCAACTCGGCGTGATGACCACGGATTTTTTCTTCAGGGTCCGTTTCCAGGTGCCGGCCACTTGACCATTGATGATGATCGTGGGCAAAAACATTCCGTTGCTGCCCGGAACAATTTTTCCGGCGTGCTTGGACGCCAAAACTGCGCGGCGATCTTTGTAGCCGAGCAGATATTCGTCGAAGCCCGGCAACAGGTGCGCTTCGGACATTTTTTTGGCGTCGGGAATTTCTGCATCCGCCGCCAGCCAAAAATTTTCGCTGCCGATTTTTTCCTGACGCAACTGCGAAGCGCCTGCAATTCCCTCGCGGGCATCGCCGACTTTCAACCCCGCCCAGCCGACAAAATCCGACAACAACGCCGGACCGTGGCTGCTGAAATAACGCTGCGCCAATTCCGCCAGCGCGGCGGCGCGATCCAGTTTTTTGGCGCGCGCGACCCATTCTTCCAGCAGCGCGAACGTCTGGGACTTGTCCGCGCGCGCGCCAAAAACAATCACGCGTTCCTGCGCCAGCCGCCAGAGGATGTGATAACCGCGCTGCTTGGCGGTGGAAATTTTATTGGTCTCCAACAAGTCCATCATCGCCGCGCGCGCGAGCTGGCCGCCGCCGGTCAGCGCACGGACGAAAAGTTTTTCACAGCGGAGAAAAACCGCCGCGTCCAATTCCAGATTGCGCGCTCGACTGGCGCTGGCGGTGATGATCCGCGGCGTCAGGAGTTCCAACATCCACCGGACATCCGGCGCGGCGACAAAATGCAGCGTGCCGCGCATCGGCCACGTGCGGACGATTTTTCTTTCCGCCAAAGCCTGTTCGACCAACGCCTCCGTGCTGTCCGGCATCCGCAAACCGATGGACCAGAGCGCGCCCAAATAATCCTGCGCCTGCATGGCGCCAAGCGCCGTCACCGCGTCCGCCGGCTGCCGGCAATTGCGCAACATGATCCGTTGCTGCTGCAATCGAAAAGAGGGAATGTCAGATAGCGTCACGCCAAAAATAGAAATTGACCGGTTGATCTAAAAACAATCACCGCTAAAAGCGATTACTTTGCGCCGGGTTGAAGCCGGCCTTCGTCCAGATCAATGAATTCAAACATCGTCGGCACCGTGCCCGGCGGCAAACCAATTTCCGCGAGCCGTTCGTTCAAACGCTGCGTGCCGGCATCACGCCAGCCGCGCTTGGTCATGAAGCCGTTCCAGATTTCAATTTCATCTTCGCTCGGTTGACGGCCGTTTGCGAATGCCCATTCGAGCAACTCTTCATCAGATTTTCCGCCCTTGAGCGTCTCCACTTCGAGCGCCGCGTAATCAATTTTCAAAAAACGGCAGGTGCGATCATCAAAACTGTTTTTCATTTTCTGACCGCGCGCCGCCTGCCAGCCTTCGGGTAGTTTTCCCGCCGCCGCGAGCCGGATTTTATCCAGCGTGCGGCCAAAATAAACGAGGCCTTTGACCTGATCGAACGGACTGCGAAGTCCGGGAATGATGGTTGGATAATT
>JAMFSG010000266.1 GCA_026225155.1 Verrucomicrobiota bacterium | reverse complement strand
TCATCCGCATCCAGCATCAAAATCCAATCACCCGTCGCGTGTTCCAGCGCGGCATTGCGAGCATCCGCAAAATTATCGTTCCAAACGAATGAATAAATTTCCGCGCCAAATTCTTTCGCAATTTCAACAGTGCGATCTGTCGAACCCGTGTCCACCACAATAATCTGTTGCGCCAAACCGCGGACGGATTTCAAACATTGCACGAGAAATTTTTCCTCGTTTTTGACGATCAAACAAACCGATAAGTTCAGGTTTTGAGTTGAGAGTTGAGGGTTGAGAGTCGGCGGCAATTTGAGCCATTCAATCTTGGCATTACCTTTCAACGGCTTGTTCAAAAACTGTTTCGGCGCATTCCAGCCCGGCGCAAAATCCCGCGCGCGTTGTGCACATTGCCGCGCGATTGCCGGATCGCCAGCGACCAACGCAATTTCCGCGAGCAGCAAAAATGCTTCGGGATGAAACGGTCGTTTTGTAATCGCGCCAAGCGTTGCGTCCCACGCGGCTTGATTTTTTTTCTGGCCAAATAGTTTTCGCGCTTCGCCAAGCTGTCCAATCAAAGCAACCGACGGCAAAATCTTTGCGCCGGCATTTTTTGCAGGAATAGATTTGGCCGAGATGTTCTGATTTACGGCAAGCTCGCGAATCCGTTGGGCAACAATGTTTGCGGAATTTTTCCACGAAAAAAACTCATACGCGTGGCGGCTCGCAAGTTTTCCGCGTTCATGCGCTTCACTTGGATGCGAAAAAACGCGGCGCATTTTTTCGCCCAACGCGGCGAGGTCCGGTTCGAGCAACCAGCCGGCTCCGGCAAGTTTTTTGCCGCTGACTTCGTTGCCGAAAATTTTCCGTTCGGCTGGAATTCGATAAGCAAATTCATCGCGGACAAAATCATCCGTTGCGCCGCCAGCGGTGACAATGACCGGCAAACCGCACGCCATCGCTTCCAAAACGGGCAGGCCAAAACCTTCGCCGCGATAGGGCAGCACGAAACAATCGCAAGCGGCGTAAAGGGTCGGCAAAGATTCCGGCGGCAATTCTTCGTTAAGATATAAAATTTCCGGCGCGTTCGGCAGTGATTGCGCAATGCGGATTTGCACCTCAAAAGTCTGGCCGGCATAAAAACTTTGGCCGCCGAAATCTTTGATGACGAGGCAGACATCATCTGCCGCTGTAAAGTTTTTCAGATACGCTTGCAGCAATAAATCCGGCCCTTTGCGCCCGATCGTGCCGCCGACGAAAAGAAATTTGAATTTTTTTTGCGTGGTTAATTTCATCGGCGCGATTTGCGGATGAAATTTTTCGGCATCAATTCCATTCGGCACGACGAAAACTTTTTGCATCGGCACGCCGGATTCGAGGTAACAGTTGCGGACAAAATTGGTTGGCACCCAAAATTCATCCACGTTTCGCGCTTGTTGAACCCATTCATCGGGCAGCGCGCCAAATTCCCACGGCTGGATGACGGCGAGCTTACCGCGCGATGGTCGCGTCCAATTTGGCGGCCACGCATGGCGCACGGTGATGTCAACGTCAGTCGGCGTCGTTGTCATTTCTCGCGAAAGTTCCGGCCAAACGGATGCGGCAGCAGAAGTGATCGGCGCGTTGCTGACGCAGTTAATTTTTATGCCGGCGGAATTTTTCAACGCGCCAGTCAATTCGCGGTTCACATGCGAAAGACTGCCGTGATCGAGAAATGAACCTTCCCAATTCACCCTGACCGCAGGTTCTCGTCTTGAATCGTCTGGCTGAATTGATGTCAGAAGTCCTTGTTGAATCACGGCCAGCCGCTGCTGGATTTTTTGTGCGACCGCTGACGGGCTGAATTTTTCACCCACGCTGGTGCGCGCGCGCCGGCCAATTTCGCGCGCTTGATCCGGGTTTTGTTGCACGCGCCGCATCAATGTGCGCAGATGCGTTTCGCTCGGTTCCGCCCAGCGATGACCTTGATATTGCCGCAATTCGGGGCCGACTTTCACGTCCACGATTTTGAATTCCAGCGGCAGCGAATTTTCCGCGTCCATGAATTCGGTGTTGCCGCTCCAGTTCGTCGCGATGACGGGCAATTCCATCAGCATCGCCTCGTGATGCGGCCGGCCCCAACCTTCGCCGCGGCTGGGCGCGACGAGGCAATCCACGGCCTTGTAAAGTCGCGGCAGATCGGCGCCGGGAATTTGCCGGGCAAGAATTTCAATGCGCGGCAAAACTTTATTTCCCAGATTCAAAGTTGCGGCGTTTTCATCAATGAGCCGACGGATGGCCGTTTCGGGATCGGTGTCCGGCTGGTTCATCAAATAGGTGCGCAGATAAAGACACACGTCGTCAGCGGCAGAAAATTCACGAAGGTAGGCGGCCAGCAAAACATCCCAACCCTTGCGGAAAGTCCATTCAAAAACGGCGAGAAAATTAAATGCGGCCCGGTTCGCGAGCGGCAATGGCGTGCAACTCGCGGGATCAAATTGTTCAGGATCCACCGCGCCGGGAATGATCTGGATTTTTTCCCGTTTGACCCCGCTCTGCACAAACGTTTCCAAATTGAACCGGCTGGGCACCCAGATTTCATCCATCCGGTTGCAATTGGCGACCCAATTGGCGGGCAACCGGTCGGTCTCAAACATGGTTCGCCCGATATTCCAAGCCGCGCCCGGCAGCGGCGTAAAACTGGTGGCTGGAAAATGGGAAAGGCAGATTTTTTTTGCGGGATTGACGGACGGTTGCAAATGATTTTTAAGCAGTTGCTTGGCGGCTGCCGGCAAACCCTCGACAAAAGCCGGCGACTTCAGCTTGGCCGCATCCACCAATTGGAGCGGCACCGACGGCGCAAGCGCTTGCGCGAGCGCGAGCGCTTCGCTGCCATAACCGCTCGGATTCTGCCACGACGCAAACCAAACCAGCTCGGGCGGGTGAACACTTTTTTCCACCGCGCCGCCGGACGCGATATTCCCGGATGAGATTTTTGGCGCGGACTTTTGCGCAGAGATTTCGACGTTTTGTTCTTCCTGCAATGCGGGTGCATCCGGGCGCGCGAGGCCAAGGATTTGTTCCCAGACGGCGATGGTTTTTTGCGCCGGTTTGGTCCACGGAAATTTGGCGGCCTGCGCCCTGCCCTTGATACGAAGCGATTCCCGCAACGAACGGCTGTCGTGCAATTGCTGCATGCCGCGGGCAATCGCTGCATGATCATCCGGCGCAAACATCAGCGCGGCGTCACCGGCCACTTCGGGAATCGAGGTGACATTCGTCGTGACCACGGGACAACCTTGCGCCATCGCTTCCAGCACGGGAAAACCAAAACCTTCGTAGTGCGAAAGAAATAACAACGCGATGGTTTCGTGATATAACACTTCCAGATCCAGGCGCGGAATGTAGCCGGGAAATACCAGATTGTTCAGTTTCAACTGGGCGCAACGGTCCGCCGTGGCCTTGAGGAAATGTTCTTTCTGGCCGACGACCACCAATTGGACGCCGCCGGAAACCCGAATGCGGTCCATGGCCTGAAGCACGCCGGTAAAATTTTTGTGCGGATCCAACGCGCCGACGTGCAGGAAAAAAGGCCGGGTGATGCCGTATTTCGCGCGCACTTCCGCCACAAGCGCCGCGGTGATTTCAGTTTCTTTTTCCGGCCGGTTCAATCCCGCCATGATGGAAACGACTTTTTCCGGCGGCATCGGCGAGGCTTTCAGCAAATCCTGACGGGTGAATTCGGAAATCGCGAGCATCGTGACGCCACGCCTGCGAAATTGCTCGAGCCGCGCCAGATATGCCTGACGATGCGGCTCCGAAAAACCGTTCCAGTAAAATCGCAACGGCGTGACGTCATAAAAAATCGCGGTGCTTGGCCGGCCCGGACAAAGACGCGCCGGCGAATCAAATCCGGTCGAAAAATTCATCGGGTCGGTGACGTGAAATAGATCAATTTCTTCCGGACGAAAGTCATCCAGTAATTTAACCCGCACGTTAGGCAGCGTGACCAATCGTTCCATCGTTGAACTTAATTTGTCTTCCTCGATGTAAATCAGGAAGCGCCAGTCCGGTCGCATTTGGGCCGCGCTTTTCAGATGATGGAAAGCGTAGTGGCCAATGCCGCGCGACGTGGAATCGGTGAGGTAAAAAGTTCGCCCGTCAACGCCGATGGTGACTGGGCGGGAGAACGTGCGATGGATGGTATTGGCCTGAAATTGTGCCGCCGACAAAGTTTTTCGTGCCGGGTGGATGATACGACCGTCGGCATCCACATAGCCGAGTTGCCGCCATTTTTCGACAAGGTAACGCAAATTTTCCGGGGAACCGCCGCGAGCGACCGCCCCCGGCGTGGCCGCGCCCGACTTGTGTTCGTGATGAATGATCGGCGCGAGCGGGACGCCATAAACTTCCCATCCGGCCGCAACGGCGCGAACGGAATAATCATCATCCTCATGCCAAAACAAACCTAACTTTTCATCGAAGAGACCAACCGCTTTGATGGTCGCCGCGCGGATCCAGCAGGCAAAACCGCCGCTGGCTACATCCACTGAAGTGGGAATGGTAATGGCGGATTGCAGCAGCTCGCGGGTTTCTGCGTGAACCAAAATGTCGTGCCCGATTTTGCCGGCGATGCCGATTTCAGGATGCGTTTCCAGCAGTTCAAAAAAATGTTCAAACCAGCCGGGCAACATTTCCAAGTCGTTGTCGAAAAAAACAATGAAGCCATCGTCGGGCAAGTGGGGCAGAATATTTTGGATCAACCGATTGCGTCCGCCCGGCACACCGAGATTCACCGGACTGATTTCATAATGCAAATCCGGATCGTTCTGCGCTGCGAGCCAGTTCGGTGTGTCATCAGAAGAAAGATTATCTACGACGAAAATATTATATGGCAGCGGCGTGGTTTTTTTCAGGCTCTCAAGACACAGTTTGGTGTAATCAAGCGCGTTGTGCGTGAGCAACGCGAAGTTCAGACGTTTCGGCAAAACCGGGCGAACTGATTTTGCGCCGACTTGAAGCAAGCGATTTTCCGGCGTTGAAATTTTTGGCGTCGCCGCCGGCAAATCACCATTCAATTCCGCGAGCCAGTTTTGGAATTTTTCGCGCGTGCCATTCGTTTCCGAAAAATCTTTGCCCGCAAAACGCGTCAGGTGGAGCAGATGATGATTGCCGACCACCGCCAAAATCGTTTTGCGCGCCGGGTCATGGTCATGACTCCGAGTCACGCCGATAAATTCCACGCTCAATCCTGCATCACGAAGAAATTCGGCGAACTCCACCAAATTCCATTCGCGGGTATGGGAGGGATTCGGCGGCGGACCGGCGTGGGCCAAACCCCAATTAAGATCGCGTTCCGGCGTCGAAATCACCGCTACCAATGCGTGTTCCAGCAAATGACGAATTTTTTCCAGCAACGCTTCCGGCTTCATCATGTGCTCAATCACGTCGGCACAAATCACCACCGCGTCCGTGGCAGCTTCCGTTAAAACCGGCAGCGACCCGGATCGTTCAAAATCCGCTTCAATCCAGCTACCTTGCGCATATTGGCGGCGGCAAAATTCGAGGTTGCTTCCAAAATCCACGCCGATGGTTTCAAACTCACCCTGCAACTGGGCCAGCTTGTGAGCACGACCGCAACCGACATCAATAATACGTCGCGCACCAAGTCGGCGGGCAATTTCGGCAGCCAGCGGATACACATCGGGCTGCCAGGTTTTACCGTCGTGAACTGTATCTTCAAAATATTGCGGCTGCGGGCGCGACTGATAACCCGGCTTCAGAAAATAGTTGGCGGAAATCTCCGGCACGCCTGGCGAAAACGTTGACGCAACCTGGTTTTCTTTGCCGGTAAAGACAGAGTTTTTCATGCTTACGTTTTCGCCGCTGATCCTGCCAATTTAGGCAGCGTCACATTGGGTTTCGCCAGCGCCTGTTCATTGTTGCGCTGGATTTCTTCGTAAACTTCCTGGCGATGCACGGGCACGGATGCGGGCGCTTCGATGCCGATCTTAACCACGTCGCCGTCCACGCGCATGATTTTGATGCGGATGTTTCCATCAATCACGATGCTTTCACCCAATTTTCGCGAGAGGATCAGCATGGCGAAATTATGCCGCGACCGGCAGCGGATGATGCACGGAATAATCCACCGCGTTCGTGATGATGACTTGTTTGCCGGTGTGCGTGTGGCGGTTGATGACGACCGGACCTTTCAAATTCATCGTCGCGCGCATGTGGCCGTGAATGGTCACAATGCCAAGCAACAGTGCGTCGCCGGCTTCTTTGATCCCCAAAAATTCCACATCCGATTGCGGGATTTCCGGTTTGTAATCCGGCAGGACCACGAACGGATCAATCACCACGAACGCGAGCGATTTGTCATCGGCCACCCGCAACCACGCGAATGGTTTTTCGGCGGGATCGGCGAGCAGCGCGTAATTTTTGATCTGCTCAAAACCCAAAAGTCCCAGCGGCAGGCAAACCAGATTGTTGGACGCGGTCGCCGGGGCGGTTTCTTTTTCGATGGTGTCGGCAGAATTCATTTCGTTTTTAAGCCAGGAAATTCAGGATGGAAAGTTGCATGATGCTCGCGCTGCTTTCGAGCGCGGCCTGATAGGCGGTTTGCACCTGGTTCAATTCCGTCATCGTTGTCACCAGGTCCGCGCCGGACGCATTGGAAATGGAAGTCGTCAACGAATTGGACTGGCTGGTGGCAAACGACGCGGCGGTGTTCAATTGCGTTTGAATATTGCCATTGTTGGCCACCTGATAAGTCATGTTGTCCTCATCATTTTGCAGATTCGTTCCGTCCGTGCCGGAAATCGCCGTCGTATTGCCGGAAGTCAAATCGTTTTGCAGCGCAATCAAATGGTTGAATAAATCCGCGCCCGTCTGGCTGTTGGTGACCAAACCCGCCGCGCCGGAACTGGAAGTATTCGCGCCCGGCACGCCCACCGCCACCGTGACGCCCGCAGCAATCTCGATTTGGTTGACGGAAGAATTTCCCGAATACGTCACGCCCGTGATATTGCCGTTCGCATCCGTCGTCGCGGTGAATGGCGGTTGCGACGAATCCGTTCCGCCAAAAAAATATTGTCCCGTCGAGGGATCTTTTGTGTTCACCAATTGCAACGCTTCCTTGATCATGGATGACACTTGCGTCGCGTAACTATTCAAATTCGTCTGGGATTTAGTCGCGTCGCCCGCCTCCGTCACAATCGTTCCCGCCTGACTGGTCAATGTCTGCAATGATTGCAAAACACTGTAAATCGAATTCGCCTGCGACTGCGCGGTGGTGATGTTGCTGCTGTATTGTTGCTGCGTTGCTTGGCTCGACAAATCATCCAACGTCGTTTCCATCGCGCTGGGATTATCCGACGGCGCTTGCACGCTCAATCCTGTCGCCACCTGATTCTGCAAGTTGACCTGCTGGTTTTTCAGCAAGCTGAACTCGTCCAGCATCGTGTTCGTATAGGAATTGGTGGCAACGCGCATAATTAATCTCGTTAAATCTGATGGCGATTAAAATCAGGACGTTTTCATGTTGTTCACCGTCTGCATCATTTGATTGACCGTCGTCACCAGCTCGGCCGACGCTTCGTAAGCCCGCTGAAAACTCATCAAGTTCGTCATCTCCTCGTCAATGTTCACGCCGCTCGTGGAACTTCTTTGCGTCGCCAACATGTTGGTCACTGCCGACTGGTTTGAAACCTGATTGTTCGCCGTTTGCAACGCGTCACCGAGGCCGGCCACCGTGACGTCATACGAATCGCCAAAAGTTTCGTTGTTCAAACCGGCTTGCGTGGCCGTCGCCAAATCTGCCAGTTGCAAGGCGATGGAATTATCGCCACTCGCGGTTGCGCTGCCCGAAGCCTGAATCAATGATGGATTGTTCACGAGCGCCGAATTGACCGTGATGTTTGACGCATCGGTGCCGTTGAAAAAATTCGCGCCCGTCGAACCGGTCAAACTGTAGCCGGCGCTACTGATCGTGTTGACTTGGTTGATCAGCGTGGAAGCCAGCGTGTTGATGCTGTTTTGCATCGTCGCCAATTCACCGTCGCGCGCGTCAATCGTGCCTTGCATCGAACCGCCCGTGAGCGTCAGGTTCACGCCGCCGGTCGCCGTTTGAATCAGCAATTGTCCGCTGCCATCGCTGGAAGCATCGTAAGTTTGCAACGTGTCCAAAACTTTGTTGCCGGAAACCAGCGACTGTCCGCCGATGCTCACATCCACTGCGCCATTCGTGCCCGTGCTCGTTTGGATATTGGTAAGGTTGGATAAATTTTCCAGATCCTGCTCGCGCTCATCGAGCAGATCGTTCGGCGTGCCGCCGCCGGATTCGGCGGACGCGATTTGTCCATTCAATTGCGCGATGCCCGAAATCAAAGTGTTCGCGGATGAAACACCATCCGTCAGCGAGGTGTTCAGCGACGTTTTTGTCGCGTCAAGCTGGCTGTCAATTTGATTGAACGTCGTCGCCAAAGTTTGCGCCTGGCTGACCAATGCCTGTCGCGCGGGAATTGAAGTCGGCGAAGTGGCGACCGCTTGAAACGCATTGAACAATCCCGTCAACTGGCCGGACAATCCCGTGTCCGTCGTGCTGTTGCCGGAAGTGGTTGAAGTCGCCGCCGTGCCGTTGAGAAATTCATCCAAGCTTGTCTCCGCGCTTTGCAACGCGCTTTGTTGTGCGGTCCAATAACCGCTGGCGCTCTGCTGCGTTTGGATCTGGCCGTTCAACAAAGTATTGACCGCTTGTTGAATGGCGACCACGTCCGCGCCCGTGCCTTGTGAACCGAATTCCGTCGAAATGCTCGGGCTCGTTTCGATGTCCACCGTCTGGCGCGTGTAGCCCGTCGTGCTGACATTCGCGAGATTTTGTCCCGCGACATTCACGCCCGTCATCTCCGCCTGCATGGAGCGTTCCGCCATGTTCAAGGTGCCAAATAAACTTATCATAAATTTATTTAACCGACGCTTTCGTAAAGTGAACGTTGCGGTAAATGATTCGCCGGCAACCGTCCCGTGTGATCATACGTCTTCGGACCGTCGCCCGGAAAAATCGCATTGATCAATTGTTGCATCAATTCCACCGCGTGACTCAACAGCAAATGATTTTGCCGCGTGCGATGATGCACGCGCGCCAGCAATTCATTATTTTCCGACACCAATGCGTCCACCAATGGCCGATAATCCGCCGGCAAACACGGCGTGATGACGGAAAAACTCGCGTCGTCGCTCAAACCCAATTGCCGCGCGACATTGCGCTGATGCTGTTCGCGTTCGCGCCGCACGGCGGCAATCACATCCGCCTGCGCATTGACGCTCGCAACATTTTGCAGCAGATCGGCGGCGTGGCGTTTGACGACGGTGTCCTGCTGCAACTCCAATATGGCAAGCATCTCGCCATACTGCTTCAATTCCTCGCGCAGCGCTTCTATCAAGTTGTGGAGCAGATCATTCATGGTGGGCGGTCAAAAGTGGCAGCGTATTTTTGTGGCCGGACAAAAGTGATTCGATATTGGCGGCTGATTTATGGGAACCAGAAGTAACGGCTGTGACATCGGCGGTTCCGGTT
>JAMFSG010000265.1 GCA_026225155.1 Verrucomicrobiota bacterium | reverse complement strand
GCAATATTACGCACCTGACCAGTCAGGTTGTTTGCCATTGAGTTGACGTTGTCCGTCAAATCTTTCCACGTCCCCGCCACGCCCGGCACGGCTGCCTGACCGCCGAGTTTTCCTTCTGTCCCAACTTCGCGCGCCACACGCGTCACTTCCGAAGCGAACGCATTCAATTGGTCAACCATCGTGTTGATCGTGTTCTTCAATTCCAAAATTTCCCCGCGCACATCCACCGTGATCTTGCGCGACAAATCGCCCTTCGCCACCGCCGTCGTCACTTCTGCAATGTTGCGAACCTGACCCGTCAAATTGTTCGCCATTGAGTTGACGTTGTCCGTCAAATCTTTCCACGTTCCCGCCACGCCTGGGACCACGGCTTGGCCACCGAGTTTTCCGTCCGTGCCGACTTCGCGCGCGACACGGCTAACTTCTGAAGCAAAAGAATTGAGACGATCCACCATCGTGTTGATGGTTTCTTTGAGTTCGAGAATTTCCCCTTTGACGTCCACCGTGATTTTGCGCGACAAATCGCCACGCGCCACGGCGGTCGTGACGCCGGCGATATTGCGGACTTGTGCGGTTAGGTTTGAAGCCATCGCGTTCACCGAATCGGTCAAATCTTTCCAAGTTCCCGCCGCGCCGGGAACAACGGCTTGACCGCCCAATTTTCCTTCTGTGCCGACTTCGCGCGCGACACGCGTCACTTCCGCCGCGAACGAACGCAATTGATCCACCATGACGTTAATCGCTTCTTTGAGCTGCAAAATTTCGCCGCGCACGTCCACGGTGATTTTTTTCGACAAGTCACCGTTGGCAACCGCAATGGTGACATTGGCGATGTTGCGAACTTGCGCCGTGAGATTGCCAGCCATCTGATTGACACCTTCGGTCAATTCTTTCCACACGCCGGAAACGCCTTTCACTTTTGCCTGACCGCCGAGCTTGCCTTCCGTGCCGACTTCGCGCGCGACGCGAATCACTTCCACGGAAAATGCGCCAAGCTGGCCGACCATGCCGTTCACTAATTTCGCCGTGCGCAGATATTCGCCCTTTAGCGGACGACCGCCCAATTCCAATGGCATCGCCTGCGACAAATCGCCTTTCGCCACCGCGCCAATCACGCGGCCGACTTCCACCGTCGGCTGCGAAAGTTCATCCACGAGATCATTGATCGCCTCGATGCGTTCCGCCCAATTGCCGACCGCGTCGCCCAAAGCCAGACGCTCGCTGATTTTTCCTTCTTCGCCCACTTGCCGGCGCAACCGCAGCAGATTCCGGTTAAAATTTTCCATGCGGCTGGCGATCTGGTTGATGCGGCTGGCCACGCGTCCTTCCAAGCCCGACCAATCCAACGGCAGCCGCGCCGAAAAATCGCCTTCGCTCAATTTGCCGAGCGTCATCAACAATTCCCGCATGACCTCGTCATTATCTGAATCCGCAACTTCGGCCTTGGATTTGCGGACGACGGTTTTGGGCGCGATGAAGTTTTGTTTCGACGATTTCGCCGTTTTTTTATTCGGATCACGATTCAGCACGTTCTTCATAATTTGAGATGTTAAAAAGACATGGAAAATTCCCGCCAAGCTGATTAAACATTGTCAGCCAACGGTTTGTTCAATTTTTCCGACTGCGATATTCTGATGAATCACGCAACCGCCAACGGCAGCGTAAAATAAAAAAACGAGCCGCCGATGTCGTTTGGCTCGTATCCGCAATTCCCATTTTGCAATTCCACCAGGCGCTGAACCAGGGACAGACCCAGTCCCTGCCGCGCATTGGGTTCATGCAATAAATGGAACGGCTGAAATAGTTTGGCGGTTTTTTCCGGCGGAACGCCGCCGCCATCGTCATTCACCCAAAAACGAAACCCGTCTTTTTCCCGGCACCAGCCGAGTTCGATCTTGGAAGTTTTTTTCCCGTGCTGCAAAGCGTTGGCCAAAAAATTCCACCAGACCACTTCGAGCCACGACGCAACGCCATTGACTTCCGGCCATTCCGCCGGTTCGATCACTTGCACGCCGCTTTTCAAAATCTGGCGTTCCAGCCTTTGCAACGTGTTGAAAACGGCGTCGCCCATTTTTACTTGCGCCATCGGTGAAGAATTCACGGACGCCTTCAAAACGAAACTCACGCGCTCGATCAATTTCGCCAAACCATCCGTCGAATCAAAAATCGGAGCCACAATCGCTTCCGCCGCGACCCCTTTTTCTTCCAGAATTTCCTTGATCATTTCGCCCGTGACCGCGACGCCACCCAATGGCGTCCGCAAATCATGGCCGATGCGCCGGGCCACCGTCAGCAAATCGCCGCGCAGCCGCGCATTTTCGCGCAATGCTTCCTCATATTTGGCTTGGTAAACGGCCGCGTCGCCGTCAATCGCTGCTTTCATTCCAATCCTAATTTTTTCCGTTTGCGATAAAGCGTGGCCTGGTCAATGCCGAGGATTTCAGCGGCTTCGGTGAGGCTGGGTGTGCGGTCGAGAATTTTCCGCAAATGCGATTCCTCAAGTTTTTCCAGCGAGATGAGCGAACCGACCTGCGGCAACATTTCTCCGTTGGTGCTGCCGTTGGAATTTTGCCCGCGCAACTCGACTGGAAAATCTTCCGGCAACAGGCTGGTGCCCTTGGTCAAGATCACCGCGCGTTCAATGGCATTGCGCAATTCGCGCAAATTTCCCGGCCAATGATAAGCGCGGATATGCGCGATCGCCTCGGGCGAAAGTCCGTCAAGCTGGCGCGCGCATTGTTCCGCGAAAAATTTTTCGTAATGTTCCGCGAAACGGACGAGATCAGTGTCGCGCGTGCGCAGCGGCGGCATTTCGACGGCGATGACGTTGAGGCGAAAATATAAATCTTCGCGGAACAAACCTTCCGCCACGCGTTTTTTCAGATCGCGATTGGTCGCCGCGATGACGCGCAAATTTGCCTGGCGCGTGATATTTTCGCCGAGCCGTTCGTATTCGCGTTCCTGCAACAGGCGCAATAATTTCGGTTGGATTTCCATCGGCAGATCGCCGATTTCATCGAGAAAAAGTGTTCCACCCTCGGCCGCCTTGACTTTGCCCCAATGATCTTTGATCGCGCCGGTGAATGAACCTTTGACGTGGCCGAATAATTCGCTTTCCAAAAGTTCCTTGGAAAGACTCGGACAACTGACGGTGACAAATGGTTTGTCCGCCAGATGACTTTTTTCATGCACCGCACGCGCGGCCACGCTTTTGCCCGTGCCGCTTTCGCCGAGAATCAAAATGCTCGCAGGCGTTTTCGCCGCGCGAAACAAAACGTCCATCACGTCGCGCATCGTCGGCGTCGTGAAATCAAAGATCGGCTCCAGGCTTTGCGCCTTCGTTTCCGTGGCCTGTTCCTCGAGCCGTTCAATGCGCCGGCTCATTTGATTGAGTCGTTGCAAGCGTGCGAGCACCGTCATGAATTGTTCGCGTTGAAACGGTTTTTCCAGAAAATCCACCGCGCCGCGCCGCATGGCTTCAACGGCGACTTTCACGCTGCCTTGCGCGGTGAACATGACGACGGGCAGTTGGGGATTTTGTTTCAGGATTTCGGGCAAAACGTCCAAACCGTTTTCGCGTCCCAGATTCACGTCCAAAAGCACGGCGTCGAATTTATCTTCCTTCAACGTGCTCAAACCGAGCTGGCCGGAATCCACGCCTTCCGCGTAATGCCCGGCTTCCTCGATGATGAAGCACGTCGCATCGCGGAACGTCTTGTCGTCGTCAATCACTAGAAAATCCATAAAAAATCCTATTTTTTCAACCCGGTGCCCGCAATCTTCGTTCACGTTGCCTGACCTTTCAGGAAATGGGATTAAAAAGATTCCGATCTTACGAACAACTCAATGCCATCATTTATCTGATTCCAACGTTTTTCAACGACCTGAATTAAGCGGAGAATAATGGCCACATATTTTCCCTCAAGTTCCCGTTAAAAATCACCAGATGGGAATATGATTTGACCGGAAGCCTGATTGCTTTTCCGAATCAAAATAATCCGCCATCCGGCCAGCTCAATGGCAGTTTATTAAGCTGGCAGTGTGCCGAAACACCCATGTTCATATTTCAATGAATTTACAAAGCTTTTTGCAATCCAGAAAAACTAATGCGGAAAAACTAATGCGGTTTGCAATCAAATGCAATCGGCGGCAATGCAGTTTGCACGAAAAAACCGAATCCAATCGGATTCGGTTTGAACGGATTTGCCCGGGCAAAATAGGCCATGCCCTTTTTACGCTTCTTCCAACTCGCCGCGATTGGCCGCTTCATTGCAATGTTCTTCGGCCAGGTCGCTCAACTTTTTGTCCGCCGCTTTTTCTTCATCCAGAATTTCATCCAGGATTTCGGCGGCTTGAGAATTGCCGAGCAGTCTCGCCCAATCACGCAAGCCGCCATAAGAGGCGATCTCATAATGCTCCGCCTTTTGGCCGGCGAAAATAAGCGCGGCATTGATGGTCGGTGATTTTTTATTTTCCGAGGCGATCTCTTCCGCCTCGCTGATGATGCCCAAAATGGCGTGGCACTTTTTGCTCTTGGGCGATTTGCCGAAGGCTTCAAAAACCGTCTCCAGCTTTTGAACATGGCCTTCCGTTTCAACCAGATGGCATTCAAAAGCCGTTTGCAACTCCTCGTCCGTGGCGGCCTTCGCCATTTTTGGCAGCGCTTTGGTCAGTTGTTTTTCAGCGTAATACATGTCCGCCAGCGAATCTAAAAAAAGGTCTTCAAGCGTCTTCATAATTTATTTCGGTTAATGGTTATTTGTTTGTTTATCACAAGGCTGATTTACCGGGGTGAACCTGAAATCAAACTTGCGAAACTGTTTGAGCAATGGATATGCCGCCGCTGGAATCGTCATAAAACCCAATGAATGCGTGCCTAAAGGAAAAATGAAAACGGATTTGCGATTGCAACGCGCATCCAGCAGTTGCAGCCTGCAATCGCCGCCATGAAATTTTTCAGCGAATATTTTCAGTTTCACTGAAAGTGGTTGGCGCGCGCATTTTATAAAGTTGGGAATTTAACCAAGCCGATTTAAGGCTGAATGAAATAAAATTTTCATCCTCTCAAGACGCAAATTGCAATCGGCGCCGTTGCATTCGGCAATTAATTTGAGACCGATTGGTTGTTGCTAAAAATGATTAGTTGGGTTTTTTATTGAAAACGGCGACGGACGGTTTTTGCCCCAATTTGGCATGGTAATAGCAATATTATTTTGAAAATCGAAGTGCGGGGAAAATTTATATGAAGCCGATAAATGTCTTGGTGGTGGAGGATTCTGACAATGACACGTTGTTATTGATGCATGAATTGCGTCGCAACGGATATGAGCCGTCCCATCAACGAGTCGAAACGGCGGCGGATTTGTCGCAGGCACTGCGTCAGCCGGATTGGGATTTGGTGATCTCCGATTATACCATGCCTCAATTCAACGGCGCGGACGCGCTCAAATTGTTTGCTGAATCCAGCCTCGATATTCCCTTTATTTTTGTGTCCGGCACGCATGGCGAGGAAGCGGCCGTGCGTATGATGAAAGCCGGCGCGTCGGATTATATCGTCAAAGGCAATCTTTCGCGGTTCATCCCTGCGGTTGAACGCGAAATGGAATCCGCCCGCGCCCGCCACGTTCAAGCCCGCGCGGAAGCGGCCATGCAACATCTCGCCGCCATCGTCAAATCCAGCCAGGATGCCATTTACAGCATGAATTCAGACAGCGCCATTGTGAGCTGGAATCCGGCGGCGGAAAAAATTTTCGGTTATACGGCGGAAGAAATCATCGGGCGTTCCGTCGCCACTTTGTTTCCCTTGAGCCGGCGGGACGAATTACTGGAAACCATGGCCTACATCCGCCGGGGCGAACTGGTCAACATTTATGAAACGCAACGACGGCACAAAGACGGCCAGGTGATCCCGGTTTTTCTGACTACGTCGCCCATCAAAAATGCGGCGGGCAAGGTGATTGGCGCTTCGGTGATCGCCCGCGATATTTCGCGGCAAAAACAGGAACAACATGACCATTTGAAATTGATCGCTGAACTTACGGAAGCTTTGAACCAGACCAAAATTCTCACGGGCGAGCTGCCCATCTGTGGTTCTTGTAAACGGATTCGCGATGACAAAGATACTTGGTGGCGGATAGAAACTTATATCACGCGAAAATCTAACGCCCGGTTTGTCCATGACGTATGTCCGCAATGTGCCACCCAGTTTGACGGCAAAACTTCCAGTCCCGCAAAATTGGTCGAGGAAAAATTACAGCTTGGATAGTTGCTGATCACTCAAGGATAACCGATCAATGATTTTTCCCATGAAATGGAGTTATAGCCAATGCCGGGCATCCGTCCTTTCAGGAATTTAGCTCCAGCGGGGGCAGGGGAATGTTCATGATGGAAGCCTGTTCCCGGATGAAATCCAAATGGGCTTTGGAAATTTTCTTGCCGGTATTGCTCTCCTCAAAAAACAAACTGCCGGAAGACAGGTCCAGTCTGAGGCCTGATTCCAAATTGTGCGCGTGCGGATTGGAGGGAAATGGTTCGGTGTCATTTTTGCGGATGCGCCAGATGCAGCCGGACCGCATCGGGAAATATTTGGCGCTTTGATCCAAATGGTTGGAAGGAATCGGAGATTCTGCGAACTCAATTTCAGCTAATAATTCATTTGCCATAATTCACCTGTTATACGAAATAAAAAACCGTCGGTTGGATTATTCAATTTTGATTCAAGATTTGGCATCGCCGAAAATTTGGCGACCCTCGAAATTTACAATTTTCCCAGAAGTAAAAGAATGACCAGGATCAATACGACCAAACCTAAACCGCCGCTGGGATAATAACCCCAGCCGCTGCTGTAAGGCCACGTCGGCAACGCACCCAGAAGCAATACAATCAGGATGATCAAAAGAAGTGTAGATGTGCTCATAAGTCTGATTTTTGAATGATGTTTTTTTATTGCGCTTGATAATTAATTTCCCATCACCCAGCGGGAATGATGCCACGGGAAAATCATTGAAAATGAATAGGTTCAAATTGAAATTGGCAGTGCATTTTTCAATGCGCCTTGCAAGCTGCATCCGATTTTTTAGGCCGAATCATTGCAATCTTCCGTCTCCAGTTGATTTTGTAGTGGCACATCCAATGCTAAATGCACTTATCGGTTCGACGTGAAAACTACGCTCCGATATGCAAAACTATTTTATCAAGATGATCGCTTGTGAAACTTGCGGTTTGGTTCAGCGCGTTGAAAAAGTCCCGGTGAATTTTCAGGCGCGGTGTGCCCGCTGTGAGACGGTCATTGAAACCCGGCATCGCGACAGCCGCGGGCGGACCGGCACTTTGGCATTGGCCGCATTGCTATTATATCTACCGGCAAACCTTTATCCCATTATGGTCATGGAATATATGGGACGCCATACGGAAAATACCGTTTGGGGCGGCGTCAAGGCATTGTATCAAGATCACATGTGGTATGTCGCCGCGATTGTTTTCGCCGCGAGTATTTTGGTTCCGCTGCTCAAGCTGATTGGATTGTTTTTTCTCATCCTATATCGCGGGCAAAGATGGCAAAGGATGCGCACCCGGATTTACAAGTTAGTCTGCCTGATCGGGCCGTGGGCCATGCTTGATGTTTTTTTGCTTTCAGTATTGGTCGCCTTGATCCGATTTGGACGATTCGCCACGGTGATTCCCGGCCCGGGCATCATCGCTTTTACCTCGGTAGTTATCTTGACGATCCTGGCTTCATCCAGTTTTGATCCCCGTTTGATTTGGAAGGAAAAAACTAATTGAAACCGACCAGCCAAAATGAAGCGTCAACCGATGAATTGCCGTCGGCAAAAATAACGCGGCAGAACCGTTTCTCAATCATTTGGATTGTGCCGGTGATCGCGGCGATCGTCGCCGGCTGGCTGGTTTTCGAATATGTCCACGACATGGGACCGCTGATTGAGATTCAATTCAGCAACGGCAATGGACTGCAAGCGAACCAGACGGTTTTGAAATATAAAGGCGTGCGCATTGGCGAAGTCCGGTCGGTGGAACTCGCCGACGACATGCAGCACGTCAAAGTAGCGGTGCGCCTGACTGCCTCGGCCAAAAATCTGGCGCACGAAGGTTCTCAGTTTTGGGTGGTGCGTCCGCAAGTTGGAGCCGGCGGCTTGCAAGGTTTGGAAACAATCGTCTCGGGACCTTTCATCCAAGTGCAACCGGGCGGCGGCCATCTTCAAAAAAAATTCACGGGTCTGGAAGAACCTCCCATCCTGAAAAAATCACGGGACGGAATGGAAATTATTTTAACGACGCCGCAGATAAACACCTTGTCCATCGGCTCGCCGGTTTATTATCGCGGAATCGAAGTGGGGAAGGTGGAATATTTTGAACTGGATACCAATTCGACGGACGTGAAAATCCACATCTTGATCAAGCCGGT
>JAMFSG010000264.1 GCA_026225155.1 Verrucomicrobiota bacterium | reverse complement strand
GGCTGTCATCCGGCAACGGCTTGTTTCTACGGTCAAAAAAGTGGTCGTTTAATTTCATGCGTCATTATCGCCCACGCTTGGGACAGCGGCTGTCCAACCGGCAAAATTAAAATAATTTTCCGCGCCGGATTCATTTGCTGTTTGACGATTTTCGTTAAAAGACGAAACTGCGGAGCCATGAACGTGAAACGCTGGTTTGCATGGGCGTGCCTCGCCTTGATGCTCGTCGCGGAACTTTTTCTTTTCCGCGCCAACCGCGAGAAGGACGCCGCGTTGACGGGTTTGCACGATACGCAGATGCAATTGCGTCAGGTGCAGGACGATCTGGACGCGTTGAAAAATTCCAATGTCGGTTTGCAAGCGTCGGAAATTTTGCGGCTGCGCAAACAAAATGAGATCATTACGAACCGTTTCGCTGCGCTGGAATTTTCACTTGCGCAATTGAGCGTGCTCAACCAGTCGAACGCGCAACATCTCGCAACGGCGCGGCTGGCGTTGCAATTGCAACAGGAACATTTGGCGGAATTGGAGGCGACCAATGATTTGATCCTGGCTGCTAATGATCAACTGGCCGATACGAACGCCGCCAACGTTGAAGTCATCGCGCGCAAAACGTGTCTGGGCAATCTTCGCCGGATTGATGATGCGAAGCAGGAATGGGCGTCGGAAAATAATTCACCGGACGACGCGGTGCCGACGGAAAAAGATTTGCTGCTGTATTTGAAAGACGCCGTTTTTCCGGTTTGTCCGAGCGGCGGAAAATATTCCATCAATGCCGTGGATGAACTGCCGACGTGTTCCTTTCCCGGCCATGTCTTGCCGGAGCAATGAATTTTAGTCAAATAAGGAAAACAGGAATTCAGGAAAAAATCCTGCTTTCCTGTTTTCCTTATTTTAACATTTTTTGACATGCGTTCAGAGTCGGATTTTCCATTTTCAAATTTTCAGTCTTGGCTTTCGCCATCCGCGAGTTAATCTCATTCGATTATTTTATGATTGAAAACGACATTGAATTATTGAAAGGCATCGCCAACCAGTTGCGCATTCATTCCATTGAAGCGACCACGGCGGCGGGCAGCGGCCATCCGACTTCGTGCTGTTCGGCGGCGGATATCGTGGCCTCGTTGTTCTTCGGCCACATGAAATATGACGCCAAGAATCCGCATTTTCATAACAACGACCGTTTCATTCTTTCCAAAGGCCACGCCGCGCCGCTGCTTTACGCGGCATGGGCGGAAAATGGTTTTATTCCGATCCCCGAATTGCTGACGCTGCGCCAATTTTCCAGCGAACTCGAAGGTCATCCGACGCCGCGTCTCGCGTTCGCGGATGTCGCGACCGGATCGCTCGGACAAGGTTTGGGCGTCGGTGTGGGCATCGCGCTCGCCGCGCGTTTGGACAGCTTGGATTACAATACTTACGTTTTGATGGGCGACGGCGAAATCGCGGAAGGCGCAGTTTGGGAAGCCGCTTCGCTCGCCGGCATCAACAAGCTGAATAATTTGATCGCGATCGTAGATGCGAACCGCCTCGGCCAGAGTGAAGCGACCGCGTTCGGCCATCACATCGAAGTGTATCGCGACCGTTTCAAAGCGTTCGGCTGGCGCGTCGAAGACGTGGACGGCCACGACATCGAAG
>JAMFSG010000263.1 GCA_026225155.1 Verrucomicrobiota bacterium | reverse complement strand
GGTCATCGCCATGCGGAGATCAGTGTCAATGTTCACCTTCGTGCAACCGACGCGGCGCGCGATTTCGATGTCGCCTTCCGGCACGCCTTGCGTATCGGGCATGTTGCCGCCGTATTTATTGATCTCGTCGGCGAGATATTTTGGCACGCTGGACGCGCCGTGCAACACGAGCGGATAATCGCCGAGGTTCGCTTCGAGCAACGCTTTTTTGATGAGCTTCAAACGCTCGAGATCCAAATGCTGTTCGCCCTTGAATTTGAACGCGCCGTGGGAATTGCCGATCGCGACGGCGAGCGAATCGCAGCCGGATTCTTTGACGAATTTCACCGCTTCGTCGGGATTCGTGTAATGGCCGCTGGCGGAATGCGCGCCGCCTTCTTCACCTTCGTCAAACTGCGCACCAACGAGATGGCCGAGTTCGGATTCGACGGAGCAATTATATTTGTGCGCGTATTCGACGACCTTTTTCGTGATCTCGACGTTCTTGTCGAATTCTTCGTGCGACGCATCAATCATCACGCTCGTGAAACCTTCGTCAATGCACTGTTTGCAAAGTTCAAACGTGTCGCCGTGATCCAAATGGACCGCGATCGGAATATTTGAAAGGCTGACCGCCGCTTCGATGAGCTTTTTGAGATAAACCGGATTCGCGTATTGGCGCGCGCCTTTGGAAATCTGCAAAATGAGCGGCGCTTTTTCCTCTTCGCAAGCTTCGATGATGGCCTGGATGAGTTCCATGTTGTTGACGTTGAAAGCGCCGAGGGCGTATTTGCCCTTGAGCGCCTTGGCGAACAGGTCTTTGGTATGAGTTAGTGGCATAAATTTTTTAATCTGGCTGGGCGGAACGGCTTGTCCCGCCTTGGGTGACAGCCGCGCATGATAAAAAATCCCGCGCGAAAGCAAATGAAAATTTATTCACAGGTTTGGTCTCGGGAAATTTTAGCAATGGAAAATTAAATCTCGCGGCGAAAACTGGTGCCCACGACAGGACTTGAACCTGTATGATTTTACTCACTAGAACCTGAATCTAGCGCGTCTGCCAATTCCGCCACGTGGGCAACGTGAAGAACCATATTATTACAAATTTTTGCCACGGCAAGGCAAGCGTTCAATTCTCTGCCGATAGGCGACAATCGCGTCACACAATTTTTTCAACGTGCTTATTGCTTTCTACGCGGGAATTTTTATAGTTCGCTGTTCTGAACTATTGAGATGAGCAATTCACCTGAAGTCGTGCCGCCGTGGGACATCGAATCCGCCCGCGCGCTTTACAACATCCAGCGCTGGGGCGCAAAGTATTTTGACATCAACGACGCCGGCCACGTCGTCGCCAAACCGTTGCAGGAAGCGGGCGCGAGCGTGGATCTCACCGACGTGATCGAAGAGGCGAAAAGTCGCGGTTTGAAATTTCCGTTGCTCATCCGCTTCCAGGATATTTTGCGCCATCGCGTTGAGGCGATTAACAAGGCGTTTCAAAGTTCCATCGCGGAATTTAATTTTCAGGGAAAATATCGCGGCGTGTTTCCGATCAAGGTGAACCAGTTGCGCGAAGTCGTGGAAGAAATTCTTGATGCCGGAAAACCGTTTGATTTCGGTCTCGAAGTCGGCAGCAAACCGGAATTGTTCGCCGGTCTTGCGCTGCAAAATCAGCAAGGCTGTCTCATTATCTGCAACGGCTACAAGGACGCCGAATTCATCAAGATGGCTCTGCTCGGCATCAAGCTCGGCAAACGCGTCATCATGGTCGTCGAAAAATTGGAAGAACTGAAACAGATCATTTCCATCTCGAAACAGATTGGCGTTGAACCATTGATCGGAATTCGCGCGCGCTTGTTGAGCAAAGGCGCGGGCAAATGGGCCGAGAGCGGCGGCGAAAATGCGAAGTTCGGTTTGAGCACCGTCGAACTTTTGACGGCGACGGAAATGTTGAAGGCGGAAAATCTCGGTCATTGTTTGAAGCTGCTGCATTTTCACATCGGTTCGCAAGTGCCGGATATTTTGACCGTAAAAAAAGCCGTGCAGGAAGCCGCGCGTTTTTACGCGAAGCTCGTGAAGATGGGATTTGCGATCGAGTTCATGGATGTCGGCGGCGGGCTGGGCGTGGATTACGACGGCTCTCGCAGCGCGTTCGATTCTTCGACGAATTATTCGTTGCAAGAATACACGAACGACATCGTTTATTACATCGCCGACATCTGCAACGCCGAGAAAGTGCCGCATCCAAATATCGTCAGCGAAAGCGGCCGCGCGATTGTCGCACACCACAGCGTTTTGATCGTTGAAGTTTTTGGCGCGATCGAAAAAATCCGTCCAGGCGAAGCGTTCAAATACGGCGACAGCGAACACGCGCTCGTGAAGGAGCTGCTCGACATCAAAAAAAATCTCACGAAGTTGAATAAGCTCGAGGCGTTTCACGACGCGCAGGAACGCAAGGAAGACGCGCACAATATGTTCACGCTCGGCGTGATGGAATTGCCGGACAAGGCGCGCATCGAAAATCTTTATTGGGAAATCAGCCGCGAAGTCGTCGAGAGTTTCAAGGGTCAGGCGTATATTCCCGAAGAAATCCGCAAACTCGAAGATTCGCTCGGCGACCAATATCTCTGCAATTTTTCCGTGTTCCAATCGCTGCTCGATCATTGGGCGCTCGGCCAATTATTTCCCATCATGCCCGTCTCGCGTTTGAACGAACGTCCGACGCGCGAGTGCACATTGGTGGACATCACCTGCGATTCCGACGGCCAGATCAACAAGTTCATTGACCTGCGCGACGTGCGCGACACGTTGCCGCTGCATGAATTGAATTCCAACGGCAACGGCAAGCCCGAGCCGTATTTCATCGGATTTTTTCTGATGGGCGCGTATCAGGACATCATGGGCGACCTGCACAATCTGTTTGGCCGCGTGAACGAGGTCCACGTCTTCCTCGAACCCGACGAGCCGACCGGCTATTACATCGAGGAAGTCATCGAGGGCGACACCGTGATCCATTCGCTCACCGCCGTGCAATACGACGAGAACGAACTCAAACGCCAGATGAAGGCGCAGATGGACGAAGCCATCAAATCCGACCGCATGAAACCGTCCGAAGCCATGCGCCTGCTGGATGATTACGAGCGCGGGTTGAAGGCTTACACCTATTTGAGTTTTTGATTTGTTTTTCCATTCGTAATTCTTCCTTCATCATTTCCCGATGACATCGCCCAATGCCGAACTGCTCCGCTCGCTTGGCCAGCTGGCGCGCGGGCTGTCGGCCTTGTTCTGGGGCTTGCC
>JAMFSG010000262.1 GCA_026225155.1 Verrucomicrobiota bacterium | reverse complement strand
TAATGCAGTTCGTCAAGCAGTTGCTGCTCGCGCAATTCCAGTTCGCTTTTGAGAATCGCAACGAGCTGCTCCGTGTTCTCGCGCAGGATTTCCGACACCGTCAGTTCGACCGGGCGGTTGTCCTTGATGACGACGATGCGGCTGGCGATGGAAACTTCGCAATCGGTGAACGCATAGAGCGCATCAATCAATTTTTCCGCGTCCACGCCCGACGGACATTTGATCTCGATCTCGACGCTTTCGGACGTGAAATCGTTAATCGCTTTTACCTTGAGTTTGCCTTTTTGCGCCGCGTCTTCGATGGACGCGATCAGCGATTCCGTCGTGGTCGTCGGTGGAATTTCTTTGATGACGACGGTGGATTCGTCCTTCGTTTTGATTTTTGCGCGGACTTTCACCGAACCTTTGCCGTCTTGATAATCGCGCGCGTCCATCAAGCCGCCCGTCGTAAAATCCGGCAGACATTTGAACGGCTGTTTTTTGAGTATCGCAATTTGCGCTTCGAGCAATTCGGGGAAATTGTGCGACAAAATCCGCGCACTCAAACCCACGGCAATTCCTTCGGTGCCGAGCATCAACGTGACCGGCAATTTGCAGGGCAACGTGATTGGCTCTTTATTGCGACCATCGTAGGTTGGAATGAAATCGCTGATTTCGTCGTTGAATAATTCTTCACGCGCCAATTCGGTAAGACGACATTCGATATAACGTGACGCAGCCGCCGGATCGCCGGTAAAAATATTTCCGAAATTTCCCTGACCTTCGATGAGATACCGTTTATTTGCCAGAACGACAATTGCATCATCAATGGAAGCATTGCCGTGCGGATGATATTTCATCGTTTCACCGGTGACGCTGGCGACTTTGATAAAACGTCCGTCATCCAGTGTGTGCAGCACATAAAGGATGCGGCGTTGCACCGGTTTTACGCCGTCGGCGAGATTCGGAATCGCGCGATCGCGAATAACGTAGCTCGCGTATTCCAAAAAACCTTTGTCCACGCGCGTGTGCAAACCGACTTCCAATTTTTTTGGATCAAACGGTTTGTGCGCGATGACTTCCACTTCTTCGGCGATGACATGATCTGCGCCATTGCCATTTGTTTTGGCGGATTTATTTTCCACAGCCGCAGGTTGATTGCCTTCAATTGGCAATTCAGTTTGGTCCGAATCTTTTTTTGGTTTTGCTGCCATAATGGAACGTCAGAGCGCGGTAATATGCCAATTCCGGCGCGCGACGCCAGATTGATTTTACCGCCGGAAAGAAAATTCCGACGGTGTAAAAAAAACGGGAACGGGCGGAAATTTATTTTGACGGCAACGGTGGCGGTGAATTTGGCGCGGGCGGCAATAGTGCAAGAATTTCCTGCTGTTGCTGATACCAATCGCGCAGCGGACGTGAGAGCAGCGCGACGGTGAAATCTTTGAAATGGCTGATGTTCAAGGCTTCTTCGATCTGTTTTTTCAACTGGCTATTCAAGTCGGATTTCGCATCGTCGGCCCAGCCTTTGAATGAACCGGTTTTTTCGTTCAACATTTTGGCGGCGGCGAGGCGCGTGTCTTGATCGTATTTGAAAACGGGAACTTCGACGTAACTTTTGTCCACTTTACCGGCAATGCGATTGGTTTCGTCGCGCGCGATGATGACATACTTCGCGATCTCGATGATGCGGTTTTCCAGCTTGGCAGTGATGTCGTCTTCGCTTGCGGTTTCATCGGCTCCGGCTTCGACGCCCAGATCGCGCGGCGCGTTTTCGAGGCGGACGCACGTTTGCTTGACCAATTCTTTTTCGAGTTCGCCGAAGAATTTTTTGCCGCGCGCCAAAATCAATGCGCGTTCGTCGGCGGTGAAACTGTATTGCTTGCTGTCGAGGCCGATGAAAGTTTGGTAGTTCGTGGAATTCAGCAATTGTTCGAGCCGCGCGGTGAGATTCGTCGCACTCAAACGCGGAACGATTTGCATGTCCGCCGGCTCGGTGCCGAGATCCAGTTTGATGTCATTTGGCAAATCCGAAAAAAGCGCGCGATCCACGCCGCCGAGTTGTTCGATCTGCGTGTTGAGATATTTCCAATGCGCGGCGTGACGTTCCTTGACGTTCATGTCGCCGAGGTAATCAAAATCATTTTCCACCTTCAACGAACGCGTGTCGGCATTGAACCATTGGAGCATGTCCACAAATTGCGCAGTCAACTGGCTGGCGGTGATCGTGTAATTCAACGTGACTTGTTCGAGCGGCAGACGGTCGTTCGGATTTTGCGGCGCGCGCGCGGCGATGAAAGTTTCGATGATCGTGTTCGGCAAAAGATTTATCGCGCTGGCGACGGCGGCGTAATTTCCGATCACCGGATCGCGGCCGTAATCAAATGTCCGCACGTCGCCGTAGCGGGCAACGTCATCGTCGGTGGCGAACAACATTTTATTCGTGCGCGCTTCCGGGCTGTCGAAATAGCCCCATTGAATGGCCGCGCGATCATGCGGCAACGGTTTGTGCGTCGTGCGCATCGCCCAACCGGTGAAAACCGAGCCTTTGAAAACCGTATATTCCATTTCGGAAGTGGAAGCGATTTTGTTCGTGTAAGCGTCGAGCGGTTGGCCGGTAAGATAAGCGTTGAACCAATCATCCAATTCTTTGCTGGTCAACGTCGCGCCGAGGCTGCCGGCGAAATTATGGCGTAAACCCAAAACGTGGCCAACTTCGTGCGCAATCACTTCGCGCACGTAATCTTGCGACGCGCTCAAAACCGCCTTGTCGGTCAAACCATCGGTCGCGAGCATCGCTTGCAAACCATTTTCCATTTGCATCGCAAATGCCTGCGGATCACTTTCGCAACATTCGGCGGAATTCAAAAATGGTAGGCCAAAATTTTGCACCGTTTTCGTGCCGTCTTTTTTCGGCTTGGCCACATCCGCAAACGCGCGCAGCAACGCCCGCGCCCGCGCTTCGCCGAGAAAAGTGAACGCGCTGGTCATATAAACCTGGCCGTGTTTCGATTCGCCGTTCAGCGGATCGAGCAAAATATCGGCGTAGGCAAAACCGGCTTTGTCCCACGGCACCCATTGGATGATATTATATTTTGCGTCCGGCGCGGTCGCGCCATCCGGTGCTTTGTCCGCGTGCACGACTTCGCGGCCAAAAACCGTGTTCCAATAAAGAATGCCATCTTTCACCGCCTGCACATATTCCGCCGGCGTGTTCGCGGAATAATAAAATTGGATCGGATGATTCAGGTCAAACCGCGCGATGCGCGATGACATGCGGCCCGTGCCGGGTTCAATCTGGCCTTCGGTTTCAAAAAATTTCGCGTAACGCTCGTCCGGCACGGTCGGTTCTTTGCCGGCGAAATTTCCCGGCTGGTAAGGCGACAGAAAATAACGCACTTCAAATTGGCCCTCGGTATTTTGATCCGATTCGCGGTCGCGCGTCTGCACGCTTTGACGCACGATCAGTTGTCCGTCGTCCACGCGCATTTCAAACACGCGGCTTTCCGGAACTTCCAGCGTCAGATTATGTTCCGCCAAACCATCCGCGCCGCCGGAAGTCCACGATTGCGTGAACACGCGACGGATGCCTTTATTAAAATCCACCACCACGCGATCGCCGTCCTGACGCACGATCGGAAAACTCGCGATCAAACGCCGCGCCGGCAAATCTTCCGTGACGACCAAACCTTTGGTGGATTCATACATATCTACGCCGTCGGGAAATAATTCAAACCGCACGATTTTTCCGGCGAGACCTTTGCTCGTCGCCGCCGCTTCCTGCGGAATCAACGAAGCCGTGAAAAGATAATCTTTGCCGAAACCGGATTTGGGAATCGCCAGCAGAAATTGATCGGCCACCTGCAATTCCGGTGCCGCGGAATCCGCACGCAGTGACAAAATGCCGAGGCTCAAAAAAACGAACGCAACGATCCAGCGCCGCGCTATCACAACAAATCCTTGTTTCATAATTAAATTGTGAAAATGCCTTTCGCGCCGCTC
>JAMFSG010000261.1 GCA_026225155.1 Verrucomicrobiota bacterium | reverse complement strand
GCCTGCCAGCCCCAATTTGATTGCGGAGTTCGGAGTTCAGAGTTCGGAGTTTCAGAAATAGTCGCCACGCTGCCGTGAATGGTCTCGATGACTTCGTCCGGCTTGATGAAAAATTCCAGTTCCATCTGCTCGAACTCGCGCGAGCGGAAGGTGAAATTGCGCGGCGTGACTTCGTTGCGGAACGCCTTGCCGACCTGCGCGATGCCGAACGGGACGCGTTGCCGCGACGTTTCCAAAACATTTTTGAACTGCGCGAAAATCGCCTGCGCGGTTTCGGGGCGGAGATAGGCAACGTCGTCTTCGCTCTCAAGTGGACCAACGTAAGTTTTAAACATCAAATTGAATGGGCGAGCCAAGCTAAGTTCAACCAGACTTTCTGGATGAAAATCCAAAGAGTTTTCAACTTTTTGCATTGCTTCCCCTTCTAATTGAGGATCATGAACACCCCGTGATTCATAAAATGCCTTTGCAACTTTCTTTGCCGATTCTTGTGGCTTTCCCGCAGGAAGCAAAACTGCAAATCCTTCAATAGAATCAGTGCCACTGTTGGCTTTAGTATGAGCAGTCAGTATACTTCGGATGATCTGGGATTCAGGTGAGTATTCACGCCAAGAAAGAGGAAAACCGGCAAGGTTGCCTACGCTAATTTCGTTTTCCGTAAGGTATTTCAAATCGGACTCAATTGCTGCGCGTTTCTCAAGGGATTCGATTTTGGAAACTGCAACATTTAATTCCTGTTTTATCTTGGCTTGAATCTCTGGCGACAAGGCCCAACCGGACTTAGCTCCAGTATATCTGTATGCAGTTCCACTTTGTGGCTCGACTTGATCTGCGCGAACACGTTTTTTTGTCAGCGGACATTCACGCATTAAATCCGCAAAAGTGTCCACGTGGCCGCTGGCTTTCCAGATTTGCGGCGACATGATGATGGTCGCTTCGAGGCCGGCGACGTCGTCGCGCTGGCGGGTCATGGCGTGCCACCAGAGTTCCTTGACGTTGCGCTTGAGTTCCGCGCCGAGCGGACCGTAATCCCAAAAGCCGTTGATGCCGCCGTAAATCTCGGAGGACTGAAATACAAACCCGCGCCGCTTGCACAGCGACACGATTTTTTCCATCAGCGGACTTTCTTTGGATTCGGCCATAAATTTGAGCCGGTCAGTGTTCGCCAAGCGCGCGCAGAAATCAATCCCGAAGGCGGCAAGACTCTTTGGATGGAATTAACCGAATATCCAGAATTGGAAAACGATGGCGGTGATGCGCCGGTTTTTAATTCTGAAAATTCTGTTCATTCTGTCGAAAACCTCTTTGCGAATAACTTTTTTACCGACGCGTGAGATTCACGCATGATGCGTGAAATTTTCACGCCTTTCGCTTTTTCTGGGAAAACGAAAGGTTAATTCATTGGCTTTTTGTGGAAAACCAACTTGGCATCGGCAGTGCTAAAAGAATTTTAGAAACTCGGTTGACAGCGCGCACGATTCCAGTAAACATCGCGGCCTGTCTCGAACAAAACAAGAACAACCAACAAATAAAGTCGTATGAAAAAAATCATCCAACAAAAGAAAGCGTTCACGCTCATCGAGCTGCTCGTCGTGATCGCGATCATCGCCATTCTCGCGGCCATGTTGCTGCCCGCCCTCGCCGCCGCCAAACGCAAAGCGCAACGCATTAGCTGCGTCAACAATCTCAAGCAGGTCGGCCTCGCTTTCCGCATCTGGGAAGGTGACAACGGCGACAAGTATCCGCAAGCTGTCGGCACTGCCCAAGGCGGCGCGCAGGAAATGGTGCAACATCAGAATAACGCCGCTCCGCCTAATGCATATGGCGTCGCGAATGTCTTCTTGGTGATGTCCAATGAATTAAGCACGCCCAAAATTATTTCGTGCCCTTCAGATAGCCGCAATGTGACGGGTTTAACTACGCCCGCCACAAATTTTGCAGAAATTTTTGCGACTTTGCCCTCTACAACCAGCCCAGGCACAGCAAACGCAACTACGGTTCAAGCCATCAGTTATTTCATCAGCGGCGACGCCGTAGAATCAAATCCCCAGATGCTTTTGGCTGGTGATTATAATATTGGATCAGTATCTGCCAATACGACCACTGCCGCCTTAACTAATTTTACAGGTGTGGGGTATTGGACTTCAGGCGGGTCATCTTCCTATGGCGCTGGATCTTGGTCTTGGACAGGGACTGCAGTTCACTTAAAAACAGGTAACGTGACTGTTTCGGATGGCAGCGTCCAGCAATATTCAATCAGCGGCCTGCAAACCGCATTGATTAATTCCACGAACGGATCCGCAGCACCTTTTGGTTTCAACTTTCCAAACTAAAATTGTTAATCCCATAAAACGCGGCCACTTTGCGGTGGCCGCGTTTTTTGCATTAAACAGCGGTGGAATTTTCCCCGTTCTTCTTCGCCCGCCGTTGTTCGGCAAAAAAAGTTTGGAGCAGCGCGCGGCATTCTTCCAAACGCAGTCCGGCGGTGATTTCACAACGATGGTTCAATGTCGGAAACTGCAGTAGATTCAGCGCGCCGCCGGCGGCACCGCCCTTAGGATCGCCCAATCCAAAAGTTACTCGCGCGAGCCGCGTATGCACGATAGCACCGGCGCACATTGGACACGGCTCCTTTGTCACATATAACGTGCAATCGGTCAGCCGCCAGTCGCCGACGGCTTGTTCGGCCTGGGTCAGCGCGAGCATTTCGGCGTGGGCGGTCGCGTCTTTGAGCAATTCCACTTGATTGAACGCGCGGGCAATAATGCGGCCTTCACGCACGATCACCGCGCCGACGGGAACTTCGCCCGCTTCATAAGCCTTGGCCGCCTGGCGCAACGCCTCGCCCATGAAATAATCGTCGCTGTGCAGGTCAATGATCGGATCGCTCATTTTTTGAATGCAGAAGGTAGAATGCAGAATGCAGAAATAAAAATCAAAACTGTCACCGTAATATTTTCTTCATTCTGCCTTCAACCTTCTGCCTTGGCTTTCTTCCAGCGTCCATTCATTCCGCCCGTCAGAATGGCAATGGCAATGCGCGGAAAAAAACCCGCCGCGAAATTGCCAGAACCACGGCCAGATCTGCTCGCGGTCCGTCTGCGGGATTTTCAAATCCGGGATTTTTTCACGCGGGAAAAATTCAAAACGGCCTTCACTCATCGGCGGCGGCAACAATTTCAATTTCACCTTCACCTCGAACAAAAACATCAGCCAATGCGTCTGCGCTTGATAAGCATGCTCGCTGATGATTCCGGCCAGATGCAAATCAGAGGGCGCAATTTTCAATCCGGTTTCTTCCTGCGCCTCGCGGCAGGCGCAGGCGTAGGGCGATTCGCCGAGGTCCATCTTCAATTTGCCGCCGCACGGGCTCCAAAATCCGCAATTTGGTTCCTGCGCGCGTTCGAGCAGCAAAACTTCGCCCGCCTCGTTGAAGCAATACAGCAGCGTCGCGATTTTGAAATTTCGAGAAAGTTTCGGATTCACGGTGAAAACAGAAATTTTGATTTCATAAAAGTTTCCCCTCAAGCCTCTGGCTGCCGAGCATCTTCAAAAATTCCGCCTCATCCAAAATCTTGATTCCCAGTTCCTGCGCCTTGTCGAGTTTGGAACCCGCTTCTTCACCCGCCAGAACGAAATCCGTTTTCTTGCTCACGCTGCCGGTCACTTTGCCGCCCAGCGTTTCGATCTTCGCAGTCGCTGCTTCGCGCGTCAGCGTTGGCAGCGTGCCGGTTAAAACAAAAGTTTTGCCGGAGAAAATTCCTGAAGCGGTCACAGCGATGGCGGCTTTCTCGCTGGTCGGTTTAATATGCAACTCGCGGATGCGCGTGAGAACTTTTTTCCCGGCGGGTGACGCAAAAAAAACCAGCACGCTGGCTGCCGCCACTGGTCCGACTTCCACCAGTTTCGCTTTCAAGCTGCCCGCTTCCAGCCTAGATTCAATTTCCGCAATTTCCAATTTGAGTTCGCCGTCGCGCTGCTCGCGAATAGCTTTTTCTTTTTCATCTTTCGGTGGGTTTTTGCGTGAGCGCGGACTGATTTCGGCGCGTTCATTTTCTTTCGCGCCAAGATTGCGGATGTCACGCAAAACTTCGGAATGCGCGAGCGCGTCCAAACTTTCGTGCGTGGCGGCAAGTTGTTTCGCGGTCGCTTCGCCGACATCGGAAATCGCCAGTGCAAAAATCCAGCGCGAAAGCGGCGCGGTCTTGGCGCGTTGCAACGCGTCGAGAATTTTCGTTGCGTTCTTTTCGCCGAACGTGCGAGGTTCTTCGTCCGTGCCGAGATTCAGTTTGCCGAGCGCTTCCAGTTTCAGATCGAACAGGTCGAGCGGTTCTTTGATGAGGCCGCGTTCCAGCAATTTTTCCGCGACAATGCCGCCGAGCGATTCGAGGTCCAGCGCCTTGCGTTGCGCAAAATATTCGACGCGCCGCGTGAGTTGCGCCGGACAGCCCGCGATGTTCTGGCAGCGCCACGCGACTTCGTCATCGGATTCAGTGTCGCGCGAAGAACGCGAAATTGACGAAGCGGACAAATCTTTTTCACCTTCGCTGCCTTCGCGTTCTTCGCGCGACGTTTTTCCAGAAGCAGATTTAATTTTATCTTTTGCAATATGTCCACCGCACGCGGGACATTTGCCGCCGACGTGTTTGAACAGATCAAATTCTTGCGCGCTAGGCGGACGCTTGGTTTTCACCACCTCG
This sequence comes from Verrucomicrobiota bacterium, assembly GCA_026225155.1. Classification (GTDB taxonomy): domain Bacteria; phylum Verrucomicrobiota; class Verrucomicrobiia; order Limisphaerales; family UBA11358; genus UBA11358. The sequence goes on along the minus strand of JAMFSG010000261.1, from coordinate 790 downwards.
AAAATTTCCGGGATGACCATCCCGGCTTTGCGGACGACCACGGTGTCGCCGATGCGAATGTCTTTGCGGCGGATTTCGTCCTCGTTGTGCAACGTCGCGCGCGCCACGGTCGAGCCTTGCACGAAAACGGGTTCGAGTTCGGCCACGGGCGTGAGCACGCCGGTGCGACCGACTTGCACCGTGATCGCGCGCAAAATTGTTTCGGCCGGCGTGATCCACGGCACGGGTTTATGAACAATCGCATAACCGGGCGCGCGGCTGCGTCCGGGAATTTTTGCCCAATCTGCGAGCGTGTTTACTTTCAAAACGATGCCGTCAATTTCATAAGGCAATTGGCGGCGCAAATCTTTTTCTTCATTGTAATGCGCAACAATTTTGTCCGTGTAAATTTTCAGAACTTCCTCGATGCCGTCGCAAACCCACCAAAGTTTTTGCGTGGGCAGGCCGAACTTGGCGAGCGCCTCAAGCATTTCGGAATGCGTTTTGAATTCAATGCCATCAATCGCGCCGGTCGCGTAAAACACGGCGCGGATCGGGCGTTGCGCGACAATTTTTGGGTCGAGCTGCTTGAGCGTGCCCGCTGCCGTGTTGCGCGGGTTGGCGTAGAGCGGCTTGCCCGCCGCCTCCTGCTCCTGGTTGACCTTCTCGAAAGCCGCGCTGGGAAAATAGACCTCGCCGCGCACCTCGAGCACGGGCGCGTGATTTGTGATCGTGAGCGGCAGGTTCTTGATCGTGCGCAAATTCGCGGTGATGTCGTCGCCCTGCGTGCCGTCGCCGCGCGTGACGCCCT
>JAMFSG010000260.1 GCA_026225155.1 Verrucomicrobiota bacterium | reverse complement strand
ATCCGAATCGCTGCATCGCGCACAATGGCGAAATCAATACGTTGCGCGGCAATGTGAATTGGATGAAGGCGCGGCAGGCGTGGTTCACCAGTAAAAGTTTCGGCGACGATCTCAAAAAGATTCTGCCGGTCATCAACACCGATGGCAGCGTCTCGGCGCAGTTTGATAATTGCGTGGAACTGCTCACGCTCGCAGGCCGCGAATTGCCGCATGCGATGATGATGATGATTCCCGAGCCGTGGGAAAATCACGAGAGCATGGACGCGGAACGTCGCGCATTTTACGAATTTCATTCTTGCTTGATGGAACCGTGGGATGGTCCGGCTTCGATGGCGTTCACGGACGGAAAATTTATAGGCGCGTGCCTCGACCGGAACGGTTTGCGGCCGTCGCGTTATTACGTCACGCACGACGACGTCGTCATCATGGCGTCGGAAGCGGGCGTTTTGCCGGTGGAACCCGAGCGCGTCAAAATCAAAGGCCGTTTGCAGCCGGGCAAAATGTTTTTGGTCAGCCTCGAAGAAGGCCGCATCATCGCGGACGAAGAGCTGAAGAAAAAATACGCGAGCGCGCAGCCTTACCGCAAATGGCTGGATGACAATCACATCCTGCTGGAGCAATTGCCGGAACCGCCGCGCACGCACGAGCCGGATCACAAAACGATTTTGCAACGGCAACAGGCGTTCGGTTACACGTTTGAAGATTTGCGTTTCATCGTCGGCCCGATGGGTCGCGACGGAATGCAGCCGCTCGGTTCGATGGGCACGGACACGCCGCTCGCGGTTTTGTCGAACAAGCCGCAGTTGCTTTACAATTATTTCAAGCAGCTTTTCGCGCAGGTCACGAATCCGCCGATTGATCCGATCCGCGAAGAAATTATCACGTCCACCGACAACATGGTTGGCGGCGAAGGCAATTTGCTCGAACCGTTGCCCGAAAGTGCGCGGCTCGTGAAGATGCACTATCCGATTCTCACTGACGAAGAATTGGAAAAATTGCGGCACATTAATCGTCCCGGTTTTCAATCCGTCACGCTGCCGATTTTGTTCAAGGCAGCAGACGGCGCGAAAGGTTTGGAAGTCGCGCTCGAAAAAGTTTTTCACGCGGCGGACAAAGCCATTGCCGACGGCGCGAACATCGTGATTTTGTCCGACCGTGGCGTCAGCGCGAAACTTGCGCCGATTCCCGCGTTGCTCGCGGTTGCCGGTTTGCATCATCATTTGATCCGCAGCGGCACGCGCACGAAGATCGGTTTGATTCTCGAATCCGGCGAACCGCGCGAGGTGCATCATTTCGCCGTTTTGATCGGCTACGGCGCGACGGCCATCAATCCATATCTCGCCTACGAATCGCTTGACGATTTGATCCGCGAAAAATTGTTGCCGGACACCGACCACAAAACCGCGGTCAAAAAATTCATCAAGGCGGCGGTCAAAGGCGTTGTCAAAACAATGGCCAAGATGGGCATCTCGACGATCCAAAGTTATCACGGCGCGCAGATTTTTGAAGCGGTCGGCGTCAACAGCGACGTCGTGAATAAATATTTCACGTGGACGCCGTCGCGTATCCAAGGCATCGGCCTCGAAACCATCGCGGCGGAAGCGCTCGCGCGCCATGCTCGCGCGTTTCCGAGCGCGGAGGTCAACAGCGCGCTCGACGCGGGCGGCCAATATCAATGGCGCGACGGCGGCGAATATCATCTGTTCAATCCGCAGACGATCCACAAATTGCAGACGGCCTGTCGCACGGGCAGTGAAAAGATTTATCGTGAATATGCCGAGCTGATCAACAATCAGGCGAAAAATTTGTGCACGTTGCGCGGTTTGCTGGAATTCAAGTTCGCCGAAAAACCGTTGCCGATCGAAGAAGTTGAATCGGTCGAAAGCATCGTGAAGCGTTTCAAAACGGGTGCGATGAGTTACGGCTCGATCTCGAAAGAAGCGCACGAAGCACTCGCGATTGCGATGAACCGTCTCGGCGGTCGCAGCAACACCGGCGAGGGTGGCGAAGCACCCGAACGTTTCACGTGGACGAACGAGCGCGGTGATTCAAAAAATTCCGCGATCAAGCAAGTTGCGAGCGGACGTTTCGGCGTGACGAGCCATTATCTCGTCAACGCGAAGGAATTGCAGATCAAGATGGCGCAGGGCGCAAAACCCGGCGAAGGCGGCGAATTGCCCGGCAAAAAAGTTTTTCCGGAGATCGCGAAAACGCGTGGCACGACGGCGGGCGTCGGTCTGATTTCACCGCCGCCGCATCACGATATTTATTCCATCGAAGATTTGGCGGAGTTGATCCACGATCTGAAAAACTCAAATCGTAACGCGCGCGTGAGCGTAAAGCTTGTCGCCGAAGTCGGCGTCGGCACGGTCGCGGCGGGTGTTGCAAAAGCGCACGCGGACGTCGTTTTGATTTCCGGTCACGATGGCGGCACCGGCGCATCGCCGTTGTCGTCCATCAAACACGCGGGCGGCCCGTGGGAACTCGGTTTGGCCGAGGCGCACCAAACGCTCGTGTTGAATAATTTGCGCAGCCGCATTTATGTCGAAGCCGATGGCCAGTTGAAAACCGGTCGCGACGTCGCGGTGGCCGCGTTGCTCGGCGCGGAAGAATTTGGTTTTGCGACCGCGCCGCTCGTCGCGCTCGGTTGCATCATGATGCGCGTCTGCCATTTGAACACCTGTCCGGTCGGCGTCGCGACGCAAGATCCACGTCTGCGCAAACGTTTTGCCGGCGATCCCGATCACGTCGTGAATTTCATGCGCTTCATCGCGGGTGAATTGCGCGAGCTCATGGCGAAACTTGGTTTCCGCAAACTCGAAGACATGGTCGGGCGCACGGATAAATTGGTCCCGTGGAAAGCGATTGAACATTGGAAAGCCAACGGCCTCGACCTCACGCCGATTTTGCATCAGCCGGTCGTCGCGGCGGATGTCGGCCGTTTCCGTTCGCAGGACCAGGATCACGGTCTGGAAAAATCGTTGGACGTGACGAAACTTTTGGACATCTGCAAACCCGCGATCGAGCGCGGCGAAAAAGTGAAGGCGGAATTGCCGATCATCAACGTGAATCGCGTCGTCGGCACGATTGTCGGCAGCGAGATCACGAAAGTGCACGGCCCGAATGGCTTGCCGGAAGACACGGTGCATTTGAAATTCCACGGCAGCGCAGGGCAAAGTTTGGGTGCGTTCATCCCGCGCGGCATGACGCTCGAACTTGAAGGCGATGCGAACGATTATTTCGGCAAAGGCATGAGCGGCGGAAAATTGATTGTGTATCCGCCGAAAGGTTCAACCTTCGCGTCGCAGGATAATATCATCATCGGCAACGTAGCGCTTTACGGCGCGACTGCCGGCGAAATTTTTGTGTGCGGCATGGCGGGCGAACGTTTCGCGGTTCGCAATTCTGGCGTAGATGCAGTCGTCGAAGCCATTGGCGATCACGGTTGCGAATACATGACCGGCGGACGCGTAGTCGTGCTCGGCAAAACCGGGCGCAATTTCGCGGCGGGCATGAGCGGCGGCGTGGCTTACATTTTGGATGAAGCCGGCGATTTTCATACGCGTTGCAACATGGAATTAGTCGCGTTGGAAAAATTAACTGATGCCGACGAGATCGAGTCGCTCTGGAAATTGATCCAGCGTTATCAGACTTATACCCATTGCCAACGCGCTGCCAGAATGCTCGCAGACTGGAAAAATTTTGTGCCGAAGTTCGTCAAAGTGATGCCGCAAGATTACGCGCGCGTGCTGAAATCGCTCAAGCGCGTTCAAGAACAAGGCTTGACCGGCGACGAAGCCGTCATGGCCGCGTTCGAGGAAAACGTCAAAGGCGGTCATTGATTTAATCTGAAATTTTAACCCAACAGACAAACCGAAGATGGGAAAACCAACCGGATTTTTAGAGTTCAAACGCGAAATTCCAACCGACCGTTCGCCGCTCGGGCGCGTCGCGGATTGGAAGGAATTTCATCATCACCTGCCGGAAGCCGATCTGAAAAAACAGGGCGCGCGCTGCATGGATTGCGGCATTCCTTTTTGCCATACCGGCCAGCTTGTCAGCGGCATGGCCAGCGGCT
>JAMFSG010000259.1 GCA_026225155.1 Verrucomicrobiota bacterium | reverse complement strand
GATTCATTTTTCCTGTTTCCTTAATTTTAAAAATTTATGGCGAAAAAGATTACCGGACAAATTAAATTGCAGATTGCCGCCGGACAGGCGAATCCCGCGCCGCCCGTCGGCCCGGCGCTCGGTCAGCACGGCGTGAACATCATTGGTTTCTGCAAAGAATTCAATGCAGTGACCAAAAACGACGCCGGCTTGATCATCCCCGTGGTCATCACGGTTTATCAAGACAAGTCGTTCACGTTCATCACCAAGTCGCCGCCCGCGTCTGTGCTTTTGAAAAAAGCCGCCGGCATCACGGCTGGTTCCAAGACGCCGAACAAAGACAAAGTCGGCAAGGTGACGCGCAAGCAGGTTTTGGACATCATCAAGACGAAGTCCAAAGACATGAATTATTCCACGGAAGAAGCCGCCGTCCGGATCATCTCCGGAACCGCGCGCAGCATGGGAATTGAAGTTGTCGGTTAATCAATAAACAAAATCGCGGGAGGGCCAAAAGCCCGTTTGCACCGCACCAGATAAAATGCCAAGTAAACGATTCAAAAAAGCACTCGAAGTGGTGGATGCGAAAAAATCGCATTCTTTGAAGGATGCCGTCGGCGTCCTCGCGAAATTCCCGAAGGCGAAATTCAACGAGACGATTGATCTCGCGTTTCACCTCGGCGTTGATCCGAAGCAATCCGACCAGATGGTTCGCGGCACGGTTCCGTTGCCTCATGGCAGCGGAAAAACGGTGCGCGTTTTGGTTTTTGCCAAAGGCAATGCGGCGGACGCAGCGAAAGCGGCGGGCGCGGAAAACGTCGGCTTTGAAGACATGATCGCGAAGTGCGTTGCGGGCTGGTCCGATTTCGACGTGGCAATTGCCACGCCGGAAGCGATGATCGAAGTGCGTAAACTCGGTAAAGTTCTCGGGCCACGCGGTTTGATGCCGAATCCGAAAACGGGCACTGTGACGGAAGACACGGCCAAGGCTGTGAAAGAAGTCAAAGCCGGTCGCGTTGAATTCAAGACGGACAAAGCGGGCAACGTTCACGTCATCGTGGGCAAGGCTTCGTTCAAGCCGGAACAGATCGAAGAAAATGCTCGCGCGGTCATCGAAGCCGTTGCGAAAGCGCGTCCGACGAGTGTCAAAGGCACTTATATCAATTCCTGCACGTTGTCGGCGACGATGAGTCCGCCCGTGCGCGTGGATATCCGCGAGTTCATCAACAACTAACTAAATTTTTCCCATGCGTGCTGAAAAACAATTATTGACGAAAGAATACACGACACGGTTGAACGCTTCGCCGTTCTTCATCGTGGTCGGTTACCAGGGCTTGAAAGTCGAGCATCTGACGGAATTGCGCAAACGCCTGAACAAGGCCGGAGCGGAAATTCACGTCGTGAAAAACACCGTGTTCCGCATCGCCGCGAAAGAAGCTGGCGTAGCTGACTTGAACGGTTCGCTGACGGGACAACTCGCGGTCGTGACCGGCCAGAAAGACATTTCGGCGGCGTCCAAAGCGCTGAAAAATTTCGCTGCGGAATTCGACAAGCTGAAACTCAAGTTCGGTTACTTGAACAACCAGCGCCTTGAAGTCGCGTCCATCGTCGCGCTCGCAGATTTGCCGAGCCTCGACGTGTTGCGCGCCAAGTTGCTTGGCCTGTTCAACGCGCCGGCGACGAAACTGGCGATCTTGATCAATACGCCGGCCTCGCAACTCGCGCAGGTCATCAAGGCCAAATCCGAAAAAGCTTGATCTCAAATTTGGAGATTTCCGATTTGAGGTTATATTGAAAACTTTCGCGTCGTCCAGATTTTGGCGACACGGATTAACAAACAACAAACTACAACGTAAATCGTCGGTTCGCGGGCTGTGAACTGAAAATTGCCGAAGCCGAGGCAGACGACGAGACGACAGAAAGAAAAAATAGTTATGGCAGACATCGCAAACTTAGTCGAAGAATTGAGCAAGCTCACGGTCATCGAAGCCGCTGACTTGGTCAAACAACTTGAAACCAAATGGGGTGTCTCCGCCGCCGCTCCGGTGGCCGCCGCTGCTCCCGCCGGTGGTGCCGCTGCTGCTCCGGCAGCCGCCGCCAAAGACACCTTTTACCTGATCCTCGCCTCCGTT
>JAMFSG010000258.1 GCA_026225155.1 Verrucomicrobiota bacterium | reverse complement strand
GAATATTTTCTCAACCGCACGCCGTGCCGGCTCAAGGACATCCAGCAGTTGTTCATGGGCACGGGCATCGGCCGCACCAGCTACAGCATTCTGGCGCGGGGCCACATCACGCAAATTCTTTCCAGCAAGCCGGAGGATCGCCGGATGATTTTTGAAGAAGCGGCGGGCATCACGAAATTCAAATCGCAGAAAAAAGAATCGCTCCGCAAACTGGAATACACCGAGCAAAATCTTTTGCGCATCGCCGACACGATCAAGGAAGTCAAACGCCAGATTGGTTCGCTGCAACGTCAAGCCGGCAAAGCAAAACGTTACAAACAGATTTCAGCAGAGTTGCAACATCTCGAAACACAACTTGCGCGGCATCAGTTTGATGTGCTGCAAGGTGAGATTTCCGAACGCCAAACGAGCGTGGAAAATTTGCGCAACGAAATCGAGACCGGCTCGAATGATATTTTGCGTTTTGAAAATGAGATCGCGAAATTGCGCGAACTGCTTTCGGAACTGGAACACGAAGTCGCGGCGCAGCAGCAGCGCGGTTTGGAATTGAAGTCGGAGATTGACCGCAACGAAAGCCGCATTCAATTCAACGAAGAACGGTTGAATGAAATTGAATCGCAAAACGCGAAGGCGCTTGGCGAAATCACGCAGGCGGAAGAGCGCTGCCACGCGGCGTCGAGCGAATTGTTGTCCGTCACCGAACGGCTCGCGGTCGCGGAAACGGCGTTGGAACAGCACCGCGAAGATCTACAAGCGAAGCGCGAAAACTTGCAGCAGATCGAAAACGGATTGCGCGAACGGCAGGAACAATTGCGTCAGGCGCAGTCCACTGCGTTTTCCGCAGCGCAAGATTTATCGCGCTTGCGCAACGAACTCACGGCGCTCGATTTGCAGAAGCAGGGCAACATCGTGCGGCTCGAAAAACTTTCGGCGGAAAAAATCCAACTCGAAACCGAACGCGTTGGTTTGGAATCGCGCTTGCAAGAATTCACCGCCAGCGTGGAAGTTGAGAAATTAAATGTCGCGACCACACGCGGTTCCGTCGAGCAACGGCAAAATCGTTTGCGCGAATTGCAGTCGGAATTGCAGCAAGCCTCGGTCGAGCAGGATAAATTTTTGCATCAGCAATCCGACAAGCGTTCGCGCCTGACGGTTTTGGAGCAGCTTGAAGGTTCGCACGAAGGTTTCGATGCGGGCGCGGTCGCGGCGTTGCGGCAATCGCGTTCGGTCATCGGTTCGCTCGCCGATCGCATCCGCGTGCCGGATCAATTCGTCACCGCCGTTGAAAATGCGCTCGGCCATCATCTGCAACTCGTGCTTACCGAGCAGCCGTCGAGCGCACAGGAAATTCTCGCGGAATTGAGCGCGAACAAATCCGGTCGCGCCAGCATCGCCGCGCTCGCGATCCAGCAATATCAGGACGAGAAACAGCTTTCGTTCGTCGGCGAAATGGCGCCGGGCGAAAAAAGTGAGGCCGCGCAACACGGTTTGTCGAGCGGCCAGATCGTGCACGCGATGAGCGTGATTTCCGCCGAGCCGTCGGTGGAAGCATTGTTGAAATCGCTGCTCGGTCGCACGTTCATCGCGGCGGATTTGCCGACGGCGACGACGCAAATCCAGAACGGTCATGCGGGCTGCGACTTCGTCACGCTCGGCGGCGAACTTTTGAGCCGTCACGGAATTTACACCGGCGGTTATCTGAATAAAGGCGGCAGCGGCAAAGCGCCGAGCTCGATTCTTGGCCGCAAAAATCAGATCACAGAATTGCAGGCGGAACTCGCCGAGTTACAAAAGCTTGTCGAAGACGCGAGTCGCAAACGCGGTGCGTTGTTGAGCGAACAGACGGAATTGCAATCGAGTTTGCAGACGGCGCAGACGGAATTGCGTCAGCAAGAAGTCGCCATCGCGACGCGTGAAGGTGAATCCAAAGCGTTGCAAAATTCCAATCGTCTGCTGCACCAGAAAATCGAGACGGTGATGTTCGAGGTGCAAAGTCTGGCGGCGCAGGAAGAGGAAGGTTTTCAGAAACGCGAGGCGTTGTCGGTTCGTCTGAGCGAACTTGAAGCGCGCGAGCGGGCAGGGCAGGAGCAAGTCGCGGCGCTCACGGCGGAGCTGGAAGATTTGCGCCTGCAACGCGACGCGGCGAATGCGGCGTTGACGGAAAGCAAAGTCGCGCTCGCGAGCGACGAGCAATTGGCATCGTCATTTCGGCATCAACTAACGAATTTGGAACAGCGCATCCGCGAATTGACGCAAATCGTCGAGCTTCGCAAAAACGAATGCGCGTCGTTCATCGCGCGCAAGGAATCGGCGGAAACGGAAATCCAGGAATCGCGTTCGCAGATTGAGCGGCTCGCGCACGAGCGCGCGCAAGTCAGCGAACAGACGGCGATTTTGGTCGGCCAGAAAAATTCACAGGACGCGGAAATTTCCGCGCGCGAAGAAGAGTTGCGTTCGCAGCGCAGCCGGTTGACGGAATTGCAAAATTCGCGCGGCGGTTTGGAGATTGAACTCGCGCAGAAAAATATGTCGGTGCAAAACCTGCGCGAAAAAGTGCAGCAGAAGTATCATCTGAACATTGACGACATCCGTAGCGAGTGCATCACGATCACTTACGCTGATGAAGGTCCGGCGCAGGTCGAGACGTTGACGCCGGAACAAATGGCCGCCAGCGGCGTGGCGACGGATTGGGCTTCGGTGACGCAGCAAGTTGAGGCGTTGCAGAAACGCATTGACGAAATGGGGCCGGTGAATCTCGTGGCGATCGAGGAATACGAAGAGACGGAACAACGCCACACATTCCTGACGACGCAACACGACGATCTGGTCAACGCCAAGACGCAACTGCTCGAAGTCATCAATCGCATCAACACGCAAACGCGCCAGATGTTCGTCGAGACGTTCGAGAAGATCCGCGACAATTTCCGCGCGATGTTCGTGGATGTTTTTGGCGGTGGCAAAGCGGATTTGATTTTGTCGGACGAAAACGACGTTCTCGAAAGCGGCATTGAGATCGTCGCGCGTCCGCCCGGCAAACAATTGCAAAGCATTTCGCTGCTGTCCGGTGGTGAGCAAACGATGGTCGCCGTGTCGCTGTTGTTCTCGATTTATCAAGTGAAGCCGAGTCCGTTCTGCGTGCTGGACGAATTGGACGCGCCGCTGGACGAATCCAACGTCATCCGCTTCGTGAAAATTTTGCAACGGTTTCTCGCGCATTCGCAGTTCATCATCATCACGCACAACAAGCGCACCATCGGCATGGCGGATGTGCTTTACGGCGTGACGATGCAGGAACACGGCGTGAGCAAGATTGTCAGCGTGAAATTCCACAAGGCGGAAGATCAAATCGCCGCGCCGGCGGAAAATAAAGAATTGGCGGCCGCGAACTGAAATAAAAACCGCGAACCGGTTTTCAAAATCGGTTCGCGGTTTTTTAAGATTCGTTTTAATTTCGGCGCGGAATGGCAATCGTGACTTCGTAATCCGCCGAACCGTTCGGTGAGTCATCAAGATAAAGAATGAACCCGCGCGGTGTTGATTCGAGTGCGATGACATCGCGACCTTTGCGTTCGATAATCCAAGCGCGGGATAAATCCAATCCTTTGGCTAATTTTTTCCAACCAGGAAATGGCTTTTGAAGATCTTCCCACGCCTCGCCATCAATTTTGACATTCGTCGGCGGTGACCAATTCAGATGTTCGTAATGCACATTGCGGCCGTTGAAAATAAATTTTCCACTGCCATCCACGTTGGCGGTGATGTGGAGCAACCGGACGTGCGCATCGGCCGGCTCATCGGATGATGGCGCATTAAAATCAGCGGGGCTGATGTCTTTCGTGTCTTCTGCTGTCGCGCAACCACACAAATTAAAACAAAGCGCGAGAATCGAACCGAGAAACAGAATTTTCGTTTTCATATTTTTTGGGTGATGGATTTGAAAAGTTCACCACGAATAATGCACGGTGTAAGTCATGGTTTTTTCTTCATCCGGTTTCACAGGAATGCGAAACTCGATCGTCTGCGCATCTTTTTTCACGAAGTCGTTTGACTTGGCCGTGATCTCCCAATTATTCCAGCGATAGAGATGCTCGACGACGCGGATTTCCACGGGCTGATCTTTTTTGCGGTTGCGCAATTTGATCTCGAACGATTCGTCAATCCGATGATTGTTCACGTCCACATTGAAATTCGTCTGTTTGCGTTCGCCGACGAGGTCGAAAGAATTTCCCGTCGTCACGCGGACGGTTTCGTTGCGCGGCGTGTGGTCAATCGTGTTTTCGCCGACGAATTGCAATTGCGAATCATCATCGCGGCGATAAAAACGCAGCTTGCCCGCGGGCAGGGCGATGCCGAGTTGATTTGTCTCCGCATTCACGAATTCGCGTTGGACGATGATTTTTTTGTTGTCGGTCTGGCCGTAATTTTGATCGTAATTCAAGCCGTAGAACTGATAACCGGTCGCGCCGTCATAAACATAAATCGTCGGCGCATAAATCTTTTCAGCGTGAACGAATTCAACCTGCTTCGTTTCGCGGTCGTGCAAAGTGGTCGGGCGCGCAATGGAATAAAGATGAAATTCGTCGAAGGCTTTTTCAGTGACGGCTGGGGCAGCTTTTTCAACTGCATCGCCCATCGCATACGCAGTGACAAATCTATTTCTAGTAAACTGAGGCTGAATCTTATTCACGTCCCCCGCCATCAGCTTGATTTTCGCATTTTCAAACGTCTTGCCGCTGTTGTTGTTCATCGTGATCCAGCCGACGATGTCCACGAAATCGCCTTTCTCCGGCGAGACGAGATTGTAACTCGCGCTCCAATCAAAACCGCCGGTGACATAACCAACTTCAGCGTCGAATGTGCCCGATTTGTCGGATTGCAACAGCCAATTGAAAGCGGGTTTCAGCACCGTGTCGTCGCCGAGATCGGGGAACAGCGGCTGGCCGGGCAAACTGAATTGCAACTTGCCGTCCACTTCGATGATCGGCTGCTGGGCTTCGCCGCCGGGAACGTAGCCGCTGCGGATGATTTTTCCGGAAATGTTTTCGCGCAAAGTTTCGTTGTTCCGCGTCCAGACATTTTGAAAATCAATCGTCTTGCCTTCAAACAGCGAAAGCAACAATTCCTGCGAGACGGGATCGTTGCGATAATTTTGTTCGAGGATTTGCAATGAATGCTGGCCGCTTGGATCGCGCAGGATCACGGAATCCGGTTCTACCTGCGCCGTCGCGTTCGGGTAACGCACGGTATTGGCACCGGCTTTCAGATCAAGCGGCACGGAATCGCGCACGACGGCGAAATTTTGATTGTAGATGGTCAGCGCGGGTTCGGCGTGAACCGCCAAAGTGAAAAAACTGGCGAGTGCGAGAAATGGGATGGTTGGTTTCATAGCTTCGATGTATTACGGATTCATTTTGAATTCAATGATTAAACTAATAACACGCGCGACCATCGAAAGTTGTCAGAAAGATGTAAAACCGTTGTGAAAATTAGTTCACACATTTCATGGGCGAATGAATCACGTTCGCCGAATACAATTTGGGGGAGGAAGATTATTTGCTGGCGACGAACTTCAAATCCACGGGCGAGCCGATGGATAATTCTATTTTCGCGGGCGTCAATTTGCCGGTGGCGGCATCAATGGCGAACTCAACGGCGTTGTCGCTGCCTTGGTTGGCGACGATGAGCCAGCGGCCGGTCGGGTCAATGCCGAGGCCGCGCGGAATTTTTCCAGCGGCGGAAATATTTTGCAGGAAAGTCAGATGGCCGGTTTTTTTGTCCGCCGCAAAAACGCTGATGCTGTCGTGGCCGCGCACGGTTGCGTAAATAAATTTGCCGGAAGGATGAACCGCAATTTCAGCGGCGGTATAAGTTGGTTGCGCCGTGACGCCGGGCGGCAATGCGGAAACGGTTTCACGCAAATTCAACGCGCCGTGTTTGGCGTCCCAATCAAACAATGAAATGGTGCAGCCCATTTCGTTGATGACGTAAACAAATTTGGTGTCGTGGCTGAAAACGAGATGCCGCGCGCCGGAACCGGGCGGCACGGTGGCGAACGGCGGATCGTTCGGCGTAAATGTGGAATCGGAATTGAGCCGGTAGATCATCACCTTGTCCACGCCGAGATCGCACGCGAGCGCAAAACGGTTGGCGGGATCAACGGTGAAGAAATGTGCATGCGGACCGGTTTGGCGGTCGGGATTGACGCTGTGGCCTTGGTGTTGCACCAACGTGCCGCCGTCATCGAGACTGCCATCGGCTTTCAGCGGAAAAGATTTTAACGTGCCGCTCGAATAATTGGCGACGAGCAAAATTTTTCCAGTGGCATCCACGCTGACATGGCAGGGCGACAAACCGGCGGAATCTTTCTGGTTGAGCAACTTGAGCTGGCCGGAAGTTTCATCAATCGCAAACGCGCTGGCCAGGCCGTTTTTCTGGCCCCGCAATTCATTGGCGGCATAGAGATATTTAGGATTTTTTTTGTCCGGTTGCAGCGCGAGAAAAGCCGGGTCAGGTGTCGCGATGGCGAGTTCCGGTGCCGATAATTTGCCGGTCGCCGCATCGAGCCGCGAAACGTAAATGCCTTTGCTCGAACCTTCGGTGTAAGTGCCGAAATAGACGAAGAACTCTTTCGCCCGCAAAGTTGGAATCAGCATAAGCAACGCAACGCCGCAGATGATTTGGGGACAGACGGCGAGTTTCATAAACAAATTCCCCAATGTTTTCAGACGACGAATTCCAATTCCTGACGGTGCGGCAGCAAACCGCGTTCAAACCCGGCACCGAGAAAACGGCGGATGGATTCGCGGCCTTTGTCGCCGTAATCGAGCGTCCAATGATTCACATACATGCCGACGAATTTGTCGGCGAGGTCGCGGCCCATGTCGCGCGCATATTGCAACGCGTGTTGCACGGCTTCGGGACGATGATCGAGGCTGAACTGGATGCTGGCGGTGAGCGTGTCGGAAATTTTCTTGCGCGTCGCGAGGTCGAATTTTTTGTTGATGACATTGCCGCCGAGCGGCAGCGGCAAGCCGTCATTTTCCCGTCCCCACCAAACGCCCAAATCTTCGCTGACGACAAGCCCTTCGTTTTTGTAGGTGAGCTGGCCTTCGTGGATGATGAGGCCGACATCCGCCGCGCCGCTTTTCACGGTTTGAAAGATCTGGTCGAACGGCACGACGATATAATTGAATTCTTTCGCCGGTTTGCCGAGCCAGAGTTGCAGCGCCAGAAACGCGCTGGTCATGGTTCCGGGCACGGCGATTTTTTTCTTCGCGATTTCTTCGCGGGAAAATTTTTGTTTCGCCACGAGCATCGGGCCATAGCCGTCGCCCATGCTCGCGCCGCTGGGCAGCAACGCGTATTTGTCGGAAACATAGGCGTAGGCGTGGATGCTGACGGCGGAGATGTCGAGTTCACCACGCGTGGCGCGTTCGTTCAACGTCTGGATGTCCTGCAAAATATGTTGAAAATGAAAGCCGTGGGACGGAACCAAATCTTTCGCCAAACCGTAAAACATGAAAGCGTCATCCGGGTCAGGCGAATGGCCGAGAGTCAAAGTCGTTTTTTCCATCCGCGAAAATTAAACCACGCGGTGCGTGCTGTCACGACGAGAAGATTAAGAAATGCCAGATCCGGCATAAAATTTTTACCAACGCCCCCCGACGGCTCACGCGCCTTGAAAATCCAGCCGTAAATGACTGCCACCTCCTTATGGCAACGCAGTGCAAATTACGGGCAAATCAACATGGGCGCGTGCGTCGTGCCCCTCCTTGGATTTCAGCCGCAACGGCAACTGGATTTAGTCCCCACAAAATCCGGGATCGCCTTTGCGGTTCCCCACCCAAAACACAACAACCACAACCGAGAAACCAATTAGCAGCCGCGATGCCAAATATTGAAGCAGCCAATTTCGCAGGTATTTCAGCAAGTTTTTTTTGCGCACTGTTGTTTTATTTTCAATGCGTAAAAAAAAATCCGCCACTTGGCCGGCAATCAATTTCCTTTTCTGTCTCTTGAGTTGATCGTTTCAGGCACGAGTATGCCAACGTCAATGCCCTGTCCGCCGGTCGTTTGATGGCAATGCACCGCAATCGTGTTGCTGCCGATGCGCAGCGCGGCGACCGCTTCCGGGGCGATGGAAAATTCATCGTAGTCGGTGATGAAGCCGGAAAGTTTCAGGGCCAGCACGCCGTTTAAATAAACTTCCGCATCTTCGTCGTGAAAAAGTTGGATTTTTAGTGCGGAAATGTCATCCGCCGTCAAAGTGAATTCGGAGCGCAGCCAGATGTCGGCGGTGTCCCAGCTTGTATTCAGAAAAATGCCCGGCGTTCCGCTGGACCCAAAACCGCCGACGCCGTCTTTCCAATCCGAAACGTCAAATTGAGTTTGCGACCAATCATCCGCCGGTTTTTTTACGGTATATTTCCAGCTTGTGCGGCCGAACAGAGCGTCCGCCAAAATGATTTTCTTCGGCGTTTGAAAAGCTTCGCCCGCGTTGGCGGCGAACAAAAGATTTGTATCCATCTTGATCAGGGCGCGATCGTATGTTTTCAAGCCGTCGCATTCGGTTTCGACATCGGCGGTTTGCGTATAAATCGCGGCGCTCAAACCGTTCAAGTTATGCAGCCGCCAAATCTGTTTCAGTGATTCCGCGTAGTGCGCTTCCAATTCCGTTTCATTGGTCAACATCACATAGCCCCACAAATTGGTGTTGAGCCAAGTGTGATCGGCCGTCACGAATCCGTAGCCACCCGTCTCGCCCAGCACGGCGGCGCGATGCGATTCGGGCGCAGGCGAGTTGGGGCCGGGATAATTGTGCATGTCAATCACGTCGCCCGCGCGCATGTCCGTCCAGCCGCTGGCATTATCCACCAAGCGCGTCGGATCCAGATCTTTCAACCATTTTGCGAGCGGCGCGGTGTCGTATTGTCCCCAGCCTTCGTTGAACAAAACCCAGGTGACGATGGACGGATGATTGCCCAAACCTTGAACCATGCGGAGCAGTTCCTTTTCAAAATCGCGGCGGCCGTCCACGGTTGCATTGTTCGCGCTTGGCATGTCCTGCCAGACGAGCAATCCCAATTTGTCACACCAATAATACCAGCGATCAGGTTCAACCTTGACGTGTTTGCGCGTGAGATTGAAGCCGATGCTTTTAAGAAATTCGATGTCCGAGCGCAGGGCCGCGTCGGTTGGCGCCGTGTAAATTCCGTCCGGCCAAAATCCCTGGTCGAGTGTGCCGATCTCAAAAACAAATTGATCGTTGAGCGCGATGCGCGTGACGCCCTGATCATCTTTGCACAATGCGATTTTTCGCATGCCGAAGTAACTGCCGACGGAGTCGAGAATTTTATTTCCATCTTTCAGCGTCACTTTCAAATCATAAAGAAACGGATCGTCCGGCGTCCAAAGATGCGGCTTGGGCAAATCCAAAATCAGTCCCGCATTGGCCATGCCGGTGATGCCGGCAATTTTTTTGCCGTCAATTGAAACTACCGCTTCCACTTGGAGATTTTCGGAAAAGTTATTTGCCGCGACCCAGAGCCGAAGTGATTTGGCGTCCACATCCGGCGTCAGCTTGAGGGAATCAATGCAATTTTCCGGCACCGGCTCCAGCCAGACGGTCTGCCAGATGCCGGAAGTTGAAGTATAAAAAATCCCGTCCGGCTTGCGCGATTGCTTGCCGCGCGGCTGGTCGCCTTCCGTCGGGTCGGTCACGCAAACGGAAATTTCATTCGTGCCGTTTTCATTCAAAGTGTCCGTGATGTCGAAAGTAAACGCATCATAACCGCCGCGATGCTGGCCGACGTCATGGCCGTTCATCCGGATTTCGCAGTGCCAGTCCACCGCGCCGAAATGCAGGCGCACGCGCCGGCCGCGCCACGATTCCGGCACGGAAAAATTCCGGTGATACCACAGTTTGCTGTATTCATCCAAATTCGTCATCACGCCGGAAAGCGCGGATTCGATCGGAAACGGCACGAGAATTTTTCCGGCGAATTGCGCTGGCTGATCCAGTGAATCCGGCGTGATGGAATAATCCCACAGTCCATTCAAATTCAGCCAGTCCGCGCGGACGAATTGCGGACGTGGATATTCCGGCAACGCATTTGTCGGCCCGACTTCCGCCGCCCAGCGCGTCATGAGCGCCGCTTTTTGCGGATGCCAATTTTCATCGGCACGCGTGGAAATGAGAACCGACAGAAGAACCAAAACAACTAAACCACAGATGGACACGGATGGACACGGATTAAAAACCATCCGCAGATTACGCAGATTTTCGCAGAAAAAATTCCGCAAAAAAATCTGTGTAAATCTGCGAAATCTGCGGATAAAAATCTTTTCCCATCCGTGTTCATCCGTGTCCATCCGCGACTTAAATGGTTTTTTCATTTGCGCAAAAATTTGGCCACGGCCTCGGTGCGCGTGCGGACATGAAGTTTTTCGTAGATGCGGCGGATGTAATTGCGCACGGTGTGAATGCTCACGCCGAGTTGGTCGGCAATTTGCTTGTAAGCGAGACCGGCGGCGAGGCCGTCAAGCACGGAATGTTCGCGCGGTGAAAGATCGGCCGAATCGTCGCCGCGCGCGGGCGTGGTTTTGAACGACTGGACAACTTTGCGCGCGATGGAAGCGGACATCGGCGAACCGCCGGCGCGCACTTCTTCGATCGCTTCGACCAATTTTTTTGGCGGCAGCCGCTTCAATAAATATCCACTGGCGCCGGCGGCGAGCGCGCGGAAAATTTGCTCGGGATCTTCAAACACGGTGAGCATGAGCACTTGCGCGTCCGGCACGAGCGCGGTCAAACGGCGGACGCATTCGATGCCGTCCATGCCGCCGAGATTGATGTCCATCAAGATCACGTCCGGCGGATTTTTCGGCAATTTTTCCAACGCCTCTTCCGCGCTGGCGTAAGTGTTTTCGCAGCGGATATTGCCCGTGGCCGAAAGGTAGCCGCCGATATGCTCACGCAAATCCGCCTCGTCGTCCACGATGGAAACCGTGATGATTTTTTTCATATTTTAATTCAAACGGATGCGCAGGGTGACGGTTGTGCCGTGGCCGGGTTGGCTGGAAATCAAACATTCGCCGCCGCTGGCCGCCAGCCGCTGGCGCATGTTTTTCAAACCGTTGCCGCCCGCGCCGCCGCGTATTTTGGCATTTGTCGCCGACAATTCCGGAACGATGAAGCCGCCGCCATTATCGGAAATTTTGACTTCAAATTCACGCGCCGCCGCTGACATCTCAACTTTCACATTTGTCGCTTTGGAATGTTTCAGCACGTTGTTCAAAATTTCCTCGAAGGTCAAAAACAAGTTGTGCCGCGCTTCCGACGCCAGCGGATGATGCGGGATTTGCGGCGACAAGTTCAATTCACACTCGATGCTCGTGTTCTGAAAATATTCCACGGCGTAATGGCTCAGATATGCGACGAGATTTTCCAGCGTGTCATTGTGCGGGTTCACGACCCAGACGATTTCGTCCATCGTTTTCAACAGCTCGCGCGAGGTCTGCGCGATGGATTCGATTTTTCCGGCGAGCGGGCTTTTGGCCTCGGTCTCAACCTGCGCGCGTTCGCTCAAAAAGGAAATTTTCGTCAGCTTCGAGCCCATTTCATCGTGCATGTCGCGCGCGATGCGCATCCGCTCGCGTTCGAGCGACTGTTGTTGTTCCAATCGCGCCAAGGCGAAGCGCAGACGGCGATGCGAGACGATGCGGACAATTCCCGCGACCAGTGCGATCGCCAAAAATACATAGGAACAAATCGCCCAATTTTGAAAATAAAACGGCGTCGGCACGATGAACGAAAACGTTTGCGGCGATTCTTCCCAGGTTCCGTCCGCCTCGCGCGCGGCGACATGAAAACGATATTGGCCGAAAAGCAGCCGATTGTAATGCGTCGAACGAACATTGCCATCGTCCACCCAGTCGGCATCCGCGCCGTCGAGCTTGTGGCGAAAACGGACTTCTTCCGGCGCGGCAAAATCCAGAGCAGTGAAATGGATTTCCAGCGAGCGCAAATCCACCGGCGCGCGGTGCGGTTTGGAATTTTTGACCGTCGGCAACCACGGGCCGCCGCGCAATAAATCCACCGGCGGCTCGCTATTGAAAATCGCTTTTTCAAGATACAGCGGAATTTCCGACGACGTGATTTCCGACGAATGCGTGTCCACGTTCAGCAAGCCTTCGGAAGTGGCGAACCATAATTCACCATCCGGCGAAAGCAGGGCGCGCACACCGCCAAAAATCGTCGCGGAATCCGGCATCGTTTTCGCGGCGGACATGAATTCGCACGCAAGCGGAGTCCGGTAATTGTCGAGCGAGTTGCGGACATTGCTGCGGTTGCTGCGGTAGATTCCCGCGCCGGTCATGAACCAGATTTTTTTTGTCTTGTCGGCCACGATTCCGGCGACGACGTTGTTCGGCAGACCATTGCCTGTGTTCCAACTCGCCGCCGTGCCGTTGGCGAAACAGGTCACGCCGCCGCCGTCCGTGCCGATCCAAAGTTCATTTTTGCCATTTTCGTATAATGCCAGCACGGGAAAACTTTCTGAATTTTTCAAGGCCGGCACGCTGCTGAATTTTCCATTCTTCTCCCGCAAAATTTGTCCGTCCTGCGTGCCGATCCAAAGTCCGCCGCCGCTGGCGGGAATCATCGCGGTCACGGCTGAGCCTTCCGTCGCATCAAAACGCGTCACGTTTTGCCCGGCGAAACGATGGATGGTTCCCGCGCTGGTGCTCGCCCAAACATTGCTTTCGGAATCCGCGCAAACGGCCAGCACGGTGTTTTCGGCGAGGCCATTCGCGGTGGTGAATTGCATTCCGCGATCATTTTTCAATGCGAAAAGGCCGTTGCCCAAAGTGCCGGCCCAAACCGTTCCATCGCGCGCCACGCACGCGGACGAAATATAATTTTGCAACGCCAAACCGTCGTTCGCATCCACGCGGTCGAACCGGCCGGAGGGGCCGGCGAACAAGCCGCCGCGCTGAAAGCCGACGTAAATTTTTCCGCCGGCATCTTGCGCGAGCGCGGTCGGCAAACTGTCCGGCAAACCTTGTTCGGAACGTAAAACGTGAATGGATTGCGGACGCAATTGCAGCAAACCGCCGCCGGAGGTGCCGAGCCAGAGATTGCCTTCGCGGTCTTCGTAGATTGCCCGCACGTCATATGGCCAGCGATTTTCGCCCAGGCTTACGGGCTGAAAACTGTTGTCTTCAAAACAAAACAACCCGCGTCCGCTTGTGCCGATCCAAATGCGCCCGTCATTGCCTTCGCACAAACTCCAGATGCGGACAGACGCGGATTCGCTGCTGCGAAAATAATTGAAGCGTTTGCCTTCGGCCAAGTTGATCAGATAAGTGTCGCCGAACGCCCACAGGTTTCCGCGCCGGTCTTCGTAAGCGCCGAGATATTCGGGACTGCGTCCCTGGCTTTCCGTTTGAAATGCGTAGGGCGCGATGCGGCCTTCAATAAAGCGGCACATGCCGTTGCGCGTCGTGATCCAAACCGAACCGGAACGGGCGACATGGACACCGGAAATATAATTATCCGACAAACCGTTTTGCGTGGTGAATGATGTGAAATTTTTTCCCGACCAAAAATCCAAGCCGGATCTGGTGCCGATCCAAATGGCTTCGTGATTGTCCGCCGCGAGGCTTGTCACGTTGTTGTCCAGCAACCCTTGGGCGGTGGAAAAATGATGGACGGTTCCGCCGGCCAATTCAAACAATCCATCCGCCTGGGTGCCGATCCATAAATGACCGTCGCCATCCTCGCACAACGCGGTGATGCCGATGGAATTATTTTTGACCGAGGTTGATAGTTTAAGCTCGGTGAATTTTACGCCGTCGAACCGCACCAACCCCGCGCTGGTGCCGATCCACAAAAAACCATCCCGCGTCTGGATGATGGCCGTGACCGAATCGGATGGCAGCCCGTCGGCGCTTTGCCACGCGCGCAAGGCGCTCGCCATTTCCGCCAGATCAGAATCAGCCGCCATTGCCTGACTAGTCCAAAATGCCAGCGCCACCACAATAAAGCCGATGTGAATTTTTCGCGTCAAAGTATGAAGTATCTTAAGCAAGCCGCGCTGCGCGTAAAGCACCGTCTGGGCAAATCATAGGAAGGCCAGCTTTTTATGGGCGCTCTTAATTATCCAGCAGGTCGAATATTAAAAAATGGAATTACACCGGTGAATTTACCGGTGACGCGGGCGCGGGAAGGCCGCTCGTGTCTTGGTAAAATATGCCGCGCTCGTCATAACAGGAAAGCTGAAAGAAGAACTGCGGCGGCTTTTCAATGCCTACTCTGGCCATCCCGTGCGAATGGATATGCCTTTCCAAAAATAAAAAAATGTAGTCCCGTTTTGGCAGGACTACATTTGATTTGTTTGGGATGGATTAAAGTGATTTTTTCCCGGTGGCTTTAACTTTGGCCCAGCGCGCTTTGGCCAACGCAGAGAGTTTAGCTTTAGCCGCTGTGCTCAAGCCCCGCTTTTTAGACGGCGTCTTGACTGCCAACGGCGCCTTGACTGCCAATTTTGCAACAGGCTTGGCGGCCTTGACTTTCGCCCATCTTGCTTTGGCTGCCGCCGCGATCCTGGCCCGGCCAGCCGCACTTATTTTACCTTTTGTTTTTGCCGGCGCTTTGGCGGAGGTGACCGCTGCCGTGCCTAGAAGCGAGTTCAGCTCTTTGGTCAGGGCTTCGATCTTTTCTTTAAGGTCAGCCGCGCGGCGCAATTGAATTGTAGTTAATGATGATATTGAATTACTCATGGTCGGAACATTATAGGCTAAAACTCTTTTAAGGCCAGTAAAATAATGTAGGGACGGCAGTGGCCAACCACCTATCACAGCGGCTTCCTTGTCGCGAAGCGACTTTAAGTTAAATTTTCTAGCGCGTGAGTCATTTGCCTTGTATAACCGATTATGAATCTTGATCTACCGTGTGTTGGCTGCCAGCGGAGGATATTTTTATTTTTCAAAAGAAAAATATTTGGGCGAAGTCACGGTAGCCGTCGGGTGCTGATCTTATTTTTAGCTGCGTGGCTTATGGGTGGTTCCGCTCTGGATGCCGGCCAAGGGACGATCCACCAGGATGCCGACCGGAAAGTGGTGACGCTGGCGGATGGGCAAGGAGGACTGGTGTTGCGGTTGAATTACAATGACTGTTGCATGCTGGATCAAGTCATCGTGCGCGGTCGCGAAGTGGCGGCAG
>JAMFSG010000257.1 GCA_026225155.1 Verrucomicrobiota bacterium | reverse complement strand
GATGAAATGGCTGCAAAAAGTCACGCCGTCGCTCGGCAACACGGTCACGGAAATTTTCCAGACATCGCCGGATGAAATGACATTCACGCGTTCCGCTCCGGGCGGTTTGACGGCGTTTGAATTTCTCGCGCTGGCGAACTGGCTGGAGGCGAAAAATTTCCCCGGCTGCGATTTGAAATTGCCGCCGCGTCCGAAATTCCAGCATCCACACACGCGTCCGCCAGGCGCGATGACGATGCCCATGCCTGCGCCCGCGCCAAAGCATTAATTCCATGCTCAAACTAGGTGTCAATATTGACCACGTTGCGACGTTGCGCGAGGCGCGTTATCGCAATCGTGGATTTGGCGAACCGTCGCCGGTCGAGGCCGCAAAAATTTGCGAAGCGGCGGGTGCGCACGGCATCACGGCGCATTTGCGCGAAGACCGCCGGCACATCTTGGACCGCGACGTCTGGGCGTTGCGCGAAGTCGTCAAGACGCGTTTGAATCTGGAAATGGCGAACGCGCCGGAGATCATCGAGATCGCGCTGAAACTGAAACCGGACATCGTCTGCATCGTGCCGGAGCGCCGCCAAGAAGTGACGACGGAAGGCGGACTCGATGTGGTCGCCGCCGAAAAATCTTTGACCGAGACGCGCAAAAAATTGAATGACGCGGGCATCGAAGTCAGTTTGTTCATCGCGCCGGACGAAAAGCAGATTGAAGCCAGCGCGCGAACGGGCAGCCAGTTTATCGAACTGCATACAGGACAATTTGCGGAAGAATTTCACAAAGCGGAAAGCGGAAAGCGGAAAGCGGAAATTGAATTGCCACGCTTGATCGCCGCCGCCAAACAGGCGCACGCGCTCGGCTTGAAAGTGAACGCCGGACACGGATTGAATTGCGAAAACCTGCCGACGCTTTTCCGCGTGCCACATCTTGTGGAATTGAACATCGGCCACAGTCTCGTGAGCCGCGCGGTGTTCATCGGCTTGGAAAATGCCGTGAAAGAAATGCTGTCGTTGCTGCGGGATTACCGGTGAAATTTAGTGCGTCCGCAGGCTTGACAATGCGGAAATTTGGCTTGCACGTTTTGCGGTCAACGGTTAACATTGGCTCCGTCTTTAAGTTAACTTGTCCTTTTGAACATGGTGAATCTTCAAGTGAACTCGGTTCAGTGATGATTTGAAACCCGGCAGTCGGGAACGGTCAGAGAAATGGTTACTTAAACAGCAATCGCAAATCGTCTATGAGTAATAAATTGTTTGTGG
Source organism: Verrucomicrobiota bacterium (assembly GCA_026225155.1). Taxonomy (GTDB): domain Bacteria; phylum Verrucomicrobiota; class Verrucomicrobiia; order Limisphaerales; family UBA11358; genus UBA11358. The sequence continues at coordinate 4,766 of JAMFSG010000257.1, read as the reverse complement.
GAAATCTTTCCTTCAACACCACGGAAAACGACCTGCAGGAAGCCTTCGCCGCCCACGGCACGGTCACGGAAGCCAACTTGATGATGGATCGCTTGAGCGGACGTTCCCGCGGTTTTGCCTTCGTCACCATGTCCACGCCCGATGAAGCGCAGAAAGCAATCCAAGCCTTGCACGGCGCGCAACTTGATGGCCGCGCGTTGACCGTCAACATTGCCCGTCCGAAAGAAGAACGTCCCCGTGGCGACCGTCCCGGCGGCGGCGGCGGTGATCGCGGACCGCGTCGTGATTTTCGCGGCGGCGGTGGTGATCGCGGTGGCCGCGGCGGCGACCGTTATTGATTGCTGAAAAACTTTGACCGGGCGACGTTCCCATGGACGTCGCCCGGTGTTTTATTTTCCAATTTTCCAGAATTTTCATGGAAGAACACATTGAAGTTGAAGGTCGGATCCAAACCGTTTTGGCGGGAACGATGTTTCGCGTCGAGCTGGACAACAAACATCAGGTGCTGGCGACGATCTCCGGCAAAATGCGCAAGCGTTTTGTGCGGCTCACCGTCGGCGACCGCGTGAAAATGGAAATGTCGCCCTACGATTTGAACAAGGCGCGCATCGTCTGGCGCATTGGTTGAAAATAGATTTTGCTTTGCGAAGCCGAACCAAAAATGGTTCGGTTTTTTTTATTTTTTGAATTTGGAAAAAACGGCGTGTCGCCGTCCCCAAATAATTTTCACCACGCGCGGGCGTATTGATTTGGCGGCGGCAACTTGTCCTTCTGGCCAAGTTTTTCAGCGGCGATTCTTGGCCAATAAGGTTCACGTAAAAATTCGCGCGCGAGCAAAACCAAGTCGGCGCGGCCGTTGCGGATGATTTCATCCGCGTGCGTTGGCTCGGTGATCATGCCGACGGTGGCGGTGGAAATGCCAGCTTCGCGGCGAATTTTTTCTGCGAACTCGATTTGATAACCGGCGCCGACGGGAATTTTTGCGAGCGCCACATTGCCGCCGCTGCTGCAATCAATCAAATCCACGCCTTCCGTTTTCAACCGCCGCGCAAGTTCGATGCTTTGGTTCAAATCCCAGCCACCGTCAATCCAATCCGTCGCGGAAATCCGCACGGTGAATGGAAGTTTATCAGGCCAGACCGCGCGCACGGCATGTGTGGTTTCCAAAGCAAAACGAATGCGATTCTCAAAAGTGCCGCCGTATTTATCGGTGCGTTGATTTGAGATGGGCGAAAGAAATTCGTGCGCCAAATATCCATGCGCAAAATGAAGTTCCAGCCATTCAATGCCGGTGGCCAGCGCGCGTTTGGCGGCGGCGACAAAATTATTTTGCACCTGGAGAATCTCGGTTTCCGTCAACGTGCGGGGAATTTTATTGAGCGGATCGCCAAAAGCCACGGCGCTCGGCGCGAGCGTTTGCCAGCCGCCGTTGTCATCGGCCAAATGCGCGCCGCCTTGCCACGGAAGTTGGGCGGAAGCTTTGCGGCCAGCATGCGCGAGTTGGATTCCCGGCACGGCTCCGTGTTGTTTGATAAACCGGTTGATGCGCGCAATCGGCTCAATGTGTTTATCCGCCCAAATTCCCGCATCGCCCGGCGTGATCCGGCCTTCGGGCGAAACGGCAGTGGCTTCGGCGATGACCAAACCCGCGCCGCCAACCGCGCGCGAACCAAGATGAACGAGATGCCAGTCGGTCGCGACCCCGTCTTCGGAAGAATATTCGCACATGGGCGAAACGCCGATGCGATTGCGCAAGGTGACGGACTTGATGGTCAGCGGTTGGAAAAGATGGGCGGCAATGTTTGAGTTGCTCATGGCGCGCACACGGTAGCATCGCGCTGGCAAAAAACAAATTGAGCACGCAAAGGTAGTGGGTCAGTCTGGTGGGGCGAGCGTCCTCGCGAGCCGCTTGGCCTGGCGACGTTCGGCTCGCGAGGATGCTCGCCCCACCAAGTTTCACCAAATTAACCCACCCTCCGCACAAAATTTCAGCCGCCGATTTTCTGCATCAACTCCTGCGCTTGCTCGCGCAATTTAGCTTCGACGGTCGGCAACAGCAGCGCGGACAAAGTTTTGCGCGCGGCATCCGGTTCCTTGTTAGAAAATTGCGCCTCCGCCAGCGCGAGCTGGAAATACGGATTTTCCGGTTCCAACTGCACCGCGATTTGCAAATGCTGTTCCGCGAATTGATGATCCGTATCCGTGGTCATTTCGACGATGCCGAACAGTTCGTGCGCCGCGCCAAAATTTGGCATCAACACGATGGACTTCAAAAGTTCGTCGTGAATTTCTTTGGACGCATCTAGCGACACCGTTTCTTGCCGTTCGACGGCAGCTTCGGCGAGCCGGAATTTTTTCAACGCATAATAATAATGCGTCAAAAAACTGCCCGAACCGTGCTGGAGCGATTCTTGAAATTCACGCAACGCATCATCAGCTTGATTGCGCTGGATCGCGAGCAGGCCGAGTCCTTCGTAGGGCAGCGGACTGGCGGGCGCGAGCTTTTGCGCATCAGTGAAATATTTTTCCGCCTCATCAGGACGATTGATGCGCATCAATTCATCGCCGAGCCGGAAATAATTTTCCACTGGTGTCAACCAACGCGTTGTCAAGTTGCTCGGTTGAAAAACAGAATTTGGCAAATTCAATTGGAGTGGTGTGAATTGTCCGCCTTTCAAATAACGCTGCAACTGCGCGTCCATTTGCGGCAGGCTCAAGCCGAGCGCGTTGGTGAACGCTTGTTCTGGCGTTTGTCCGGCGCGCAGCAGCGGCGTGAAATTGGCGAAGCGCGCGCGGAGAATCTGGCTGTCACCAGCGAACAGCAGGTGCGTGAGCAGCCACGATTCCGCGTAGAAAATTCCCTGGCGCGATTGTTCATTGTATTGCGGCGAATCGTGCGTGACGGAAAAAAGTTCCGCCAGCGGCAACATCGGTTCGTGCGCGAGCAATTGCAGATGATGGCGGATTGGCTGCGCGATGAGCGCGGTATAACCATCCGTCGCGAACGTGGAATAAATTTCCGCCATGCCTTCTTTGAGCCAAAGCGGCCAGATGCGGTCGTTGCGTCGCAAAAGCAAATGCGTGTATTCGTGGAAGACGACGGACATGTCCATCGTTTCCGTGCCGGCGGGCGGCAGCGAAAGCACGATAAGATTTTCGTCGTCGCCGTGCACAAAAAATCCCGCGAGATTTTCCGGCTGGCCTTGGTAAAGCGGCAGGAACGGCTTCATTGAATCGTAGTCGGGAAAAACGACAACGGCGATCGGCGGCGACGCCAAAGCCTGCGCGCCCGCAAGCAATGAATAGGTTCCGCAGAATTGTTCCAGTTTGCCAGCGACTTTGAAAACGCGCGCCGCGTCGCCGCAACTGTAAATGTTGAAATGCGCCGAGCGCGCTTCAAACCACTGACGTTTCACCAATGGAATTTCGTCGTTCGCAAAAACCGAGGCCGTGAAAAATCCCAGCGCGAGCAGCGCGGAAAAAATCCAAGTCAATCGGCGGCTCATCGGGAATTTGTTCGGGCGATTATTTCAGTGACGCCATATCAATCACGAAGCGATATTTCACGTCGCTTTTGATGAGGCGTTCGTAGGCTTCGTTGATTTTTTGGATGGGAATGATTTCGATGTCGGAAACGATGTTATGCTTGCCGCAAAAATCCAGCATCTCCTGCGTCTCGGCAATGCCACCAATGAGCGAACCGGTGAAGCTGCGACGGTTGATAATGAGATTAAAAACCTGAACGTCCAGCGGTTCCGCCGGAACGCCGACTTGCGTGAGCGTGCCGTCGCGTTTCAGCAATTGCAGATACGCGTTGATGTCGTGTTTCGCGGCGACCGTGTCGAGGATGAAATGAAAACTGCCCGCGTGCTTCGCCATCTCGTCGGCATTCTTGGAATTGACCACTTCATGCGCGCCGAGGCGAATCGCGTCCTGCGTTTTATTCGCTGAAGTCGTGAAGACGACGACATGCGCGCCAAACGCATTCGCCAGTTTCACGCCCATGTGGCCAAGCCCGCCGAGTCCGACGATGCCGACTTTTTGCCCTTTGCCGACTTTGTGATGGCGCAAGGGCGAGTAGGTCGTGATGCCCGCGCAGAGCAGGGGCGCGGTGGCCGCCAGATCCAAATTTTTTGGAATGCTCAACACGAATGCTTCATCCACGACCACGCTTTCGGAGTAGCCGCCAAAGGTCATGCCGCCGAGATGTTTGTCCGGTGAGTTGTAGGTGAAGATCGCGCCCTTTTCGCAGAACTGCTCGAAACCATCTTTGCAGTTGGTGCATGTGCGACAGGAATCCACCATGCAGCCGACGCCAACCGTGTCGCCGACTTTGAATTTTTTGACGTGCGCGCCGACGCTCGTCACGCGACCGATGATTTCATGGCCGGGCACAACCGGATGAACCGAATTGTGCCATTCATTGCGGGCCGTGTGCAAATCCGAGTGGCAGACGCCGCAGAAAAGGATTTGAATCTGCACGTCATGTGGTGTGGGATCGCGGCGCTGGATGGAAAACGGTGCAAGCGGTGAAGTGGCGGACGAGGCGGAATAAGCTTTGGCGTTTGACATAGATTGAACAAGTAACATAGCCGCCGGTTTTTGCAAGTTGGTGAAAATAAAGGTAGTCCCCTAATTTGGTAAAGCTTGGTGGGGCGGGCGGGCGCGCGCGGCGGAACGCGCCCCAACAAACGGGTAGGGCCGACGCTAGCCCCACCAAACAGTCCACCCCATAACAGTTTTTTTTATTGGGGGGTTTTTGTTGT
>JAMFSG010000256.1 GCA_026225155.1 Verrucomicrobiota bacterium | reverse complement strand
GGTTTTGCCGGTGGCATGGCGCCGGTGACGGCGGTGGAATTGGGCCGGCGCGGTTTGAGCAGCGACATGCGGCCGAGCGCGGACGAAATGGAAACGTCGTTCAAATCGCTCAAAGGTTGAAGTGATCGCCTCGTGAAAAAAAAAGCCAAACACGCGCATCACGGCGGTTCGTGGAAAGTCGCCTACGCCGACTTTGTCACGGCGATGATGGCGCTGTTTCTTTGCCTCTGGCTCACATCGCAGGATGTGAAAATCAAGGAAGCCGTTGAACGCGCGTTCCGCAATCCATTTTCCAACGTCACCAAAGAATCCGTCGGCATCATTCCGAACAACGACGCTTCCGCCTCCTACAAACAACAGGGGCAATTCCAATCCATCTCCGCCGTGGAGATGGAAACGATGCGGCATTTGAGCGATGACTTGAGCCGGTTACTGAAACAGAACGAAGATGTCTCCAGCGTGAAAATCTCGCTCACGCCGGAAGGTTTGAACATCAACATTTTTGACCGCGCGCAGAAACCGATTTTTCATCCGAACACGCCGGTCTTCACGGATTACGGCGCGTGGGTTTTTCGCACGCTCGCGTGGGAAATTTCCCGTTACACGACTTTTCACATCGAGATCGAAGGCCACACCGAGGCGAAATCCGAAGCTGGCGGCGAGACGCACGGCAAATGGGAATTGTCCACCGAACGCGCCAACATCGCCCGGCGCACGCTCGTGGACAGCGGGGTGGCGGACAAACAGATTTTCAAAGTCTCTGGTTTTGCCGACAAATCACCGATGGAAGGTTATGAACCGGATGATGAAGTCAACCGGCGCGTGACGGTGCTGCTGAAATTAAAAGAATCCGTCCAAGCTTTGTCCGCCCAATCTGATCAACCCGCGCCGGCCACCACCAATGACACTCCAAAAAACTGAATTATTCATGCCGCTCACGGCGGAAGTGACGGCGGACAAGAACCGCGAATTTCGCGTCACCGTCATCCCGCACGGCGAGAAGGCGCATGCGTTTCAAACCTTGGGGCAGGTCGCTTGCGGCGCGGTGGAAATGGATTCAGCGAACGGCAAAAAAAATTGCGAACCGCGTTTGTCCCTGCAACGCGACGGCGAACGCATCACCAATATCCGCATCCAATGCAGTTGCGGCCAGATCATGGAACTGGCGTGTGTCTATGACGAACCGGCCAAGGCAAAATAAAAAACCGTCGCCCGGCAATTTTTGCTGCGGCAGACGGAATCTTTTGCCAGCGCATTTTTCACAAAGCGCGAAAACCCTTGTAAAATCAGCATGGCATGACCGCTGCTTTACGCGATCGCGTATGGATGTCAGCCTTTATCAGGCAGCCGCGGCGATGAGTGCGACGGCGCAATGGCAGGATTTGATCGCCGAGAATCTGTCTGCCGCTTCGGTCCCCGGAGCGCGCAAGCAGGAGATGTCCTTTTCCGATGTCCAGTCGCGCACGGGCACGCCGAACAACTCCATCCCTTCGGCGAATCCGGTCACGAATTTTCAAGCGGGCGAATTGCGTTCGACGGGAAACCCGATGGATTTTGCGCTGGAAGGTCCGGGATTTTTTTCCGTGAAAATGGCGAACGGCCAGACGAATTACACGCGCGACGGCGAATTTCAAGTCAACGCGCAGGGTCAGTTAGTCACGAAACAAGGTTTTGCGGTTTTGGGCGAAGGCGGCCCGTTGCAATTCAATCCGAACAATGCCGGCACGATCACGGTTTCCGCGACGGGCGATGTCAGCCAGGGCGATCAAGTCGTCGGCAAACTGGTGACGACGGAATTCAAAACGCCCAGTCAATTGACCCGGACCGGATCTGGATTTTTTACTGCGGATAAGGCGGGCGCGCAGGCGGCGGCGTCCACTTCCACAAAAGTGCGCCAGGGTTTTATCGAGGCGGCAAATACGTCGCCCACCACGGAAATGGCGAGCCTCATCACGGCCATGCGCTTGTTTGAATCGAACCAAAAAGTTTTGCAGATGCAAAGTGACCGGATGAGCCGCGTGATCACGGATCTCGGCGGCACCACCAGCTAAAATATGTTACGCGCACTTTATTCAGCCGCTGCGGGGATGGAATCCCAGCAGATGAACCTTGATGTCATCTCCAACAATTTGGCGAACGTCAACACTACCGGCTATAAAGAAAGCAAACTGGAATTTCAGGATTTGCTTTACCAGACGACGCGTGCGGCGGGTTCGCAACAAGGTGGCGGCAATCAATTGCCCAGCAGCTTGCAAGTCGGCCAAGGTTCGATTCCCATCGCGACGGAACGCATTTTCACGAACGGTGAAATGTCGCAGACCGGTGGCAACTTGGACGTCGCGATCCAGGGCGCGGGATTTTTTCAGGTGCAAATGCCGGACGGCACTTTGTCTTATACGCGCGATGGAGGATTCAAAACCAATGCGCAAGGCCAGATCGTCACCAGCGATGGTTATCCGGTGCAAGGCGGTTTTGAACCCGTGCCGACGGGCACGACGAACATCACGATT
>JAMFSG010000019.1 GCA_026225155.1 Verrucomicrobiota bacterium | reverse complement strand
TCCCAGTTTGGACTGCCCCGGTGTCGCTAAACGTTCCGAAACGTTTCCAGACATGACAGTGGCACAAAAAGTGGCACAGCGTCAAACTCGTCGGTTTGAAATGACCGTAATTTCCTTTAAATAAGGATTTGGCAGAATAGCTCAGTTGGTAGAGCAGAGGACTGAAAATCCTTGTGTCGCCGGTTCAAGTCCGGCTTCTGCCACCACTTTAAAAAGCCTTTTGCGAGATTGTAAAAAATTTCGCGAAAGGTTTTTTGTTTTGCGACCATTGAAAGTTTTTAATGGTCGGAGAAATTCACTTGGCGCGGCGTGTCAAATCCGTCACTTTGCGCGCAGATTTAATCATTGAAAACACTTCACAAATATCTCGTCAGCCAGGTGCTCGCCACTTTGCTGCTGACCGTGTCCGTTTTTGCCTTCGTGGTCCTGTTGCTGAACGTTTTGAAAGACGTGTTGCCGCTGCTTTTCGCCGGCCATGTCAAATTGTGGCTGGTGCTGAAGGCGATTGGACTTTTGATTCCGTTCGCCTGCATCTATGCGTTGCCGATGGGTTTTATCACGGCCACGCTGCTGGTATTTGGCCGGTTCAGCGCCGACCAGGAGCTCACCGCCGCGCGCGCGGGCGGCGTCAGTCTGTTGGCGCTCATTTCACCGGTCTTGTTGTTAAGTTTGTTTTGTTGCGGCTTGAGCGCATGGTTCAACACGGACCTCGGGCCGCGTGCGCGCGTCCAATTCACCAACTTGCGTTATGAATTATTGAACGACTTCGCCAACCAGCAGATTCCCGAAGGCCAATTCATCCGCGATTTTCCCGGCTACATTTTTTACACGGAAAAAAACAACGGCGGCGAACTGGAAAATGTTTTGATTTACCGGCTGGCCGACAAGACCAATGTGGACACCACGATCCATGCCGTGAGCGGGCATCTCAACCCGGAGCGCGCCGCCAACCAGTTGGTGATTGACCTGTTCGATGCGCGCAGCGTGACGGTCGGCAAAAACGGCAATATTTTTCAAGCGCCAAAAATCAGCTTGAACTTGAGCATGGATTCGGTGACCAACCGGCCGGCCAAACCAAAAGTCAGCGACATGACTTTCGTGCAGTTGCGGCAGGAACTGGCGGAATTAAAACAGTTGGACCTTTCCATCACCGACGAAAATTTACCGGTGCAAACCAATGACTGGCGACGCTTGAACTTGTCCATCCATACGAATGCCTCGCCTGCGGAAACAAGTGCATTTTTGAAGACTGCGGAAAAAACGCGGACGCAGGCGATTGAGCGCGTGCGGGTGACGATGAACCAGCAGATAGCATTTTCATTTGCCTGCTTTGGTTTTACGCTCGTCGGCATTCCGCTCGGCATCCGCGTGCACCGGCGCGAGACGAACATCGGCATCGCCATCGCCCTGATTTTGGTTGTGGTTTATTATGCCTTCATCATGCTCGGCCAGTCGCTTTCCGCCCGCCCGGAATTTTCTCCGCACCTGATCTTGTGGCTGCCGAATTTTATTTTCCAAGCCGTTGGCGCCGTTCTGTTGTGGCGGGCGAACAAAGGAATTTGACCTTCAAGTTTACTTGCACGCCATCCGCAAATCGCCAATCGTAAATCGCAAATGATTTTAGGCACCGGCATTGACATCATCGAAGTGGCGCGCATCGCGTCGTCGTTCGAGAAATTTGGCGAACGGTTCGTGAACCGGATTTTGCTGCCGGACGAAATCGCCTATTGCCTGGCGCACCGGAAACCCGCGCCTTTTCTGGCGGTTCGTTTTGCGGCAAAAGAAGCCATCTCGAAAGCTTTCGGCACCGGCATCAGCGCGCAACTTGGCTGGCAGGACATGGAAATCCGCCGCAAAGAATCCGGC
>JAMFSG010000255.1 GCA_026225155.1 Verrucomicrobiota bacterium | reverse complement strand
GGCCGAGTTCCACGTCCTTTTCATCAAAGAGCACATCCTGGCCTAACGGCGCGCTACGCATGGTGCCGAAGCGGAGGGCATCGGCGCCGTATTTGGCGATGAGTTCCAGCGGATCGGGCGAATTGCCAAGGGTCTTGGACATCTTGCGTCCCTGCTTGTCGCGGATGATGCCGGTGAAATAAACATTTTTGAACGGCATCGCATCGGGCAAACCAAACTGCGGCTCGCCCATGAATTCGTAGCCGGCCATGATCATGCGCGCGACCCAGAAGAAAATGATGTCCGGCCCGGTGACGAGGTCGGTGGTCGGATAAAATTTCTTCAAAGTGTCGGTCTGCTCCGGCCAACCCATCGTGGCAAACGGCCAGAGCCAGGAACTGAACCAGGTATCGAGGACGTCGGTGTCTTGGGTGAAACCGTTTGCTTCCATAGCTTTTGATTCAGCATCGCAAATCGTCGCCGCTTCAATCAAAAAACTATCTTCATTCAACATCCGAACTTTTCCATGAATCAAATCAGGATCATGCCACGAAAGATTTTTTTTCGTAAAGCTGTCTGTGAAATCAGTTATTCCACCGCGAGCGGAAGTAATTGTTTCTGCTACTGATGGGTCTTTCGCACGTTGTTCTAAAATGTCGTAAACACTCCAAGCACAATTGGGCAACACCTTTTCGAGTCCAGCCTTGTTGACTTGAATTTTCCACACCGGAATCCGATGTCCCCACCAAAGCTGGCGGCTGATGCACCAATCCTGAATATTCGTCAGCCAGTGGTCGTAGACTTTCGCCCAGCGCTGCGGATGAAAACGCATTTTCCCGGTTTTGACATCCGCAATTAAATCAGCTACCTTGATTTCAGCGTTCGGTGCAGGCTGGGTGTCCAACTTCTCCTTCGGGAGATGCGCTTCCAGAGATTTACCACCGAACGTGATTTTTTTTGCCCGATGATCGTAAAGCACCGTGCCGTCTTGAAATTCCTTCGCTGTAATCAACACGCTGTATAATTCTCCCGACAGCGATAACGCCGCGACCAACCGATGAACATGCTTCACCATTGGATTGTGCGGTTCATGCGGCTCGGATGAAATCCAAACCGCCGTGCGAATCAGTTCCGGCAAAACCGCCACCGCCAAAATATTTGCCGCGCCAAGATGACTGAAAGCGTGGGACAAACTCTGTCGTCCGATGCGGATGGTGATGCCGGAGTCCTCGTTCTTGAAAGGCGTCCCGATTATTTTTTGTTGCCGCGCGTAAGCCAGTGCCGCCTTGCGCAATTCATGGATGCTCTTGCCGGAGATTTCTTTTCCAGTCGCTGAAACAATTCGCGCCGATTTTTTTGAAAGGTCAAGTGCGGCAACGTAGCCGTCTTGGGCGACGCAATTCTTCGATTGCTCGACGGCGGGATATTTCAAAAACCATTGCTCGCTCAAACGCGGTTCGATCGGCACGTCTGCGCGCTGGCTGAAACCGACGTTGTTCTCGTAAGGTTTTTCTTCCACGAGCACTTCAAATTCGCGCAGTTTTTCCACGGCGATTTTCCGCGCTTTAAAACGATCAAAGCCGCGCAGGTCTGCGCCCGCGAGATCGTTCATCGTGCCGTCGGCGTTGATGACTTCGATGAGCGGCAATTTGTGGCGCGTGCCGATTTCAAAATCCGCCTTGTCGTGCGCGGGCGTGACTTTCAGCACGCCGGTGCCGAATTCAAAATCCACATGCTCGTCGCCGATGATGGGAATCAGTTTTTGCTCGCGCGGAAATTCAGCGGGCAGCGGACGCACAATATGTTTGCCGATGAGATGCGCGTAACGCGGATCTTTCGGATTCACCGCCACGGCAGTGTCGCCGGGAATCGTTTCGGGACGCGTCGTGGCGATGGTGAGCCAAGTGTCCGGCGCTTCCGCGACCTGAACTTTGAAGTGATACATGAAACCTTTCTGCGGTTTCATTTCCACTTCTTCATCCGACAACGCCGTGAGCGAAGCCGGACACCAATTCACCATGCGTTTGCCGCGATAGATCAGACCTTTTTTGTAAAGCTCGACGAAAACTTTTTGGACGCAGCGCGAATAATCTTCATCCATCGTGAAACGTTCACGCGTCCAATCGCACGAGCAACCGAGCTTCTTGAGCTGGTTGATGATGATGTCGCCATGCTTTTCTTTCCACGCCCAAACGCGTTTCAAAAACTCTTCGCGGCCGAGATCATGACGGGATTTTTTTTCCTCTTTCTTGAGCTGCTTTTCCACCATCATCTGCGTCGCGATGCCCGCGTGATCGGTGCCGGGCAGCCACAAAACTTCCTTGCCGTCCATGCGCGCTTTGCGACTCAAGATGTCCTGAATCGTGTTATTCAAGACGTGGCCCATGTGCAACATACCGGTGACGTTCGGCGGCGGAATGACGATGGAATACGCGGGCTTGGCGGACTTTTCATTGGCGGTGAAGCAACCTTGCTTCAGCCAGAAGTCATACCATTTATCTTCAACCGATTGCGGTTCGTAAGCTTTAGAAATTTCGTTCATTGAAATCAAAATCAACTTAACACTTCAAATTCACCGAACTGGCGAAAATGATTATCAAACGCGGCGGCGCGCACGATTTTCAGACGGCGGATCACGACAAAAGAAATCGCGTCACACAACGGATACGTTTTGTCCTGGTTATTGCGCAAGATTTCCAAGGCCGCTTTTTGGTCCTGATGCGAAACTTCCTCGATGGTGACCAATGGATTATGGCAAAGGTCGTTCAACACGAGGGCGCGCTTGCGCGGATTGCGTGAGAAGCTGGCGTGGATTTCGCAGACCACGGGCAAGGTTGTGACAAAGTGCGTTCGCTGCCGAAACAGTTCAGCCACAATCCGTTGGGCTTCCCGATAACGGGCTTCGCTCTCTTCGCGATAGGTGATCCAAAAAGAGGAATCAAGAAAAACCCGGTTCGTCATCGTGATTCATCCAGTTTGCGAACCTTGCGGTCGTAAGCATCGCGGCTCGCGCGATTTTCATGGTAGTCGTCCGGCAAAGGTGGCGCATCCACCCACTTGCCTTTCACTTTGATCGTCTGCTTGGGCAAGCCATACAAATAATGGTCGTGGTTGATCCCGCTGTCTTCGTGTCCGACAAAAGCCGGGTCGTGCGGCGTTGGTTCCAGCATCGGATTGTTCGTCCACGCGTCTGCGGGAAGCTCCATTTTCTCGTCAATGAAATTCCGGATCACCGCCGCCATCGGCTCGTTGCGCCGCTTGGCCTCGGCCTGCACAAAATCATACTCGCTTTTGTCGAGATAGATTTGCGTGCGGATCATCGGCGCGCTTTGAACCTCATAAGCCACGGCTGCTTCCTTCAGTTCAAAGGCAGAACTGGCTGGCTCTGGAGATTTGGTTGGCTTCGGCTTTTTCATGCGCCAAATATACATCACGCTGTATATCCGTCAATTATTTCTTCAAGAGCGCAAATTCCAGCGAATCCACCAGCGCTTCAAGACTCGCTTCAATGATATTTTCGCTCACGCCAACCGTGCCCCATTCGCGGTGGCCATCGGTGGATGTGATAAGCACGCGAGTTTTCGCCGCCGTGCCGGTCTTGCCGTTGATGATGCGCACTTTGTAATCCGTCAGCGCGACCGATTTTAATTTCGGAAAAAATCCCACGAGCGCGCAACGCAACGCGGCATCGAGCGCGTTCACCGGTCCATCGCCTTCGGCCACCGTGTGTGAAATTTCGTCGCCGACGCGCACGCGCACCGTTGCTTCACAGATGGATTCTTTTTGATCGCGGCGCATGGAAACGTGATACGTCTCGATGCTGAATCGCGGCGTGAATTTTTTATCTAATTCGGCGCGGATGATCAACGACATCGAACCTTCGGCGGCTTCAAATTCGTAGCCCGCATTTTCCATTTCCTTGATGCGATTCAAGATCGGCTTCAATTCCGGCGTGTCGTTCGTCAGCTTGAAACCCAGTTCCTGCGCCTTCATCACGATGTTGCTGCGGCCGGCGAGATCGCTGATGAGAATGTTGCGCGCATTGCCAACGAGCTCGGGATTGATGTGCTCGTAGCTCGACGCGAGTTTTTGCACGGCGTTGACGTGCGTGCCGCCTTTGTGCGCGAACGCCGCCGAACCGACCCACGGCAAACGCGGATTGTGGCGCAAGTTCGCGACTTCATCCACGAACATGGAAAGCTCTTTAAATTTCGGCAACGACTTCGCCGGCACGCAGGTTTTTTTCAACTTAAAATGCACGAGCGGAATCACGCTGGTGAGATTGCAATTGCC
>JAMFSG010000254.1 GCA_026225155.1 Verrucomicrobiota bacterium | reverse complement strand
GTTCGCAGTTTGCTTCGGCGCTATTGTTGAGCGCGGATACTGGTGGCTGGGACGTGGAAATCAAAGGTGAGAACGAGGATGAATCGCCCTATGTGGCTATGACCACGAAGTTGATGGAGGCGTTCCCGGAAAAGGGTGGGACGTTTCAGATTGAGCCAGATGCCAGCAGTGGAAGTTATTTTTGGGCGGCAAAATGGATTGTGGGTGATGTGTCAGAAAAAGAATTGGCATCAAATGCAGTTGCTAATTGGCCAGATGGTAAAGCTGTTTATCAAATTGATGCAAATTTTTCAAAATATAGAAAGATGCCGGCTACTGTTTCCAGAAACACAAATTTAGGCGACAGCATTATGACGGCAATCACAATCGCACCGTTCGCTGGTCATGAAATAAAATTCACCGACCTCGGCCGTCTGCGCGTCCAAGAATGCGAGCGCGTCGTCGCGTTGCGGACGGAATTGACCAAGTGCGGCGCGAAGGTGATTGAAGAAGGCGACACGCTGACGGTTTATCCGTCCAAGCCGGAAGAGTTGCACGGCGCGGAGATCGAAACCTACAACGATCATCGCATGGCGATGTGTTTTGCGATTCTAGGATTGAAAATTCCCGGCATAAAAATTAAAAATCCCGCCTGCGTGAAGAAAACGTTCCCGAATTTTTTCCAGAAACTCGCCGGCGCGCCGCCGCACGGCCTGGGCGCGGAGATTTGGGAAGTGAATAAAAACGGCAAACGCATCCGCCGGTTGGACGGCGAGGATTTGTTTGCGGAATAACCGTAGCGGCGTCTCGGCAGAGCGCCGCTGGACAAATAATTTGCTGCGCTCTACCGAGACGCAGCTACGATAAAAAATTTGAAAAAACATCCGATTGTCATTGCGATTGACGGCACGAGCGCGAGCGGCAAAAGCACGAACGCGAAGCTCGTGGCCAAGGCGCTCGGCTACGTCTATGTGGACACGGGCGCGATGTATCGCACGTTCGCGTGGTATTGCGTGCAGCAACGCGTGGACATCCACGACAACAAAGCCGTCGCCGCCGCGTGTCGCAAATGGAAAACGTCGCTGGAATGCGTCGAGAAAAATGGTCTGCGCGCCGTGCATCTGCTCGTGGAAAATTATTTTCCCGAAAAAGAAATCCGCACCGCCGAAGCCAGCGCCGCGACCTCGCTCATCGCCGCCGTGCCGAAAGTGCGCGATTGGATGAAAAAAACGCAGCGCGATTGCATCCAGTTCGGCGACCTTGTGATGGAAGGCCGCGACATCGGGACGAATGTTTTTCCCGAAACGGATTACAAATTTTATCTCGATGCAAAATTGGAAGAACGTTCCGCGCGCCGCGCGGCTGACGGCGTTCACGAAAATCTCGCGATGCGTGACCAGCGCGACAGCCAGCGCGCCGCCGCGCCGTTGATGATCGCGCTCGGCTCGAAGGTCATTAACAATTCCCATCTGACCGCTGCGGAAACGAGCGCCCTGATCATCGGGGAAGTCCACCGGCGCATGACGGCCAACGCCTGAGCGGCGGAGC
>JAMFSG010000253.1 GCA_026225155.1 Verrucomicrobiota bacterium | reverse complement strand
GCAGCACGCCCTTTTCATCCGGCTGAATCCAGATCTGCAACAGGCGCAACGGATCGGTTTTCGACGGATTGAACTCGCTGTGCTGCACGCCGGTGCCGGCGGCCATGTATTGGAATTCACCGGCGCGGATGACGCGGCCGTTGCCCATCGAATCCTTGTGCTCGATCGCGCCGCTCAACACGTAGCTGATGATTTCCATGTCGCGATGCGGATGTTTGCCGAAGCCCATGCCGGGCATGACAAGATCGTCATTGATCACGCGCAGGCTGCGATAGCCCATCCACTGCGGATCATAATAATCCGCGAAGCTAAACGTGTGATAACTGTCCAGCCAGCCGTGGTTGGCGTGGCCCCGTTCATTGGCTTTAAGAATATTAATCATGGCTAGACTATGCGCGCCGTTTGCGATTTCGTGAAATACCATGTTTCTTGCCTAAGTATAACTAAATGTTATGCTTAATTACGAATATGGATTGCCGAAGTTTGAAAATTGACATTCCAGCATCAGTGTATCAAAGTATCAAAATATGAGAACCACGGTCAGCTTGGATGATGATATTTTTGAAGCGGCGCAGGCACAGGCGCACGCTTCCGGTCGTAATTTGGGCGACGTGATTTCGCAATTGGCGCGTCGCGGATTGCGCGCCTCGGCAGACACTGCGGTCAAAAACGGCTTGCCGGTTTTCAAAGTTTCCGGAAACGCGCCGGTGATTCCCAGCAACCGCGCCAAAGAATTTCTGGACGAAGACGCGGCATGAAAATCGCGTTGCTCGACACCAATCTGTTACTCGCGCTCGCGTGGCCTAATCATCAGTTTCACGCGCAAGCACATCAATGGTTTGCCGCGCACGCAAAACACGGTTGGGCGACGTGCGCTTTCACGCAGCTTGGATTTATTCGACTTTCTTCAAATCCGGCTTACGCACATGAAACGATTTCGCCGCAAGAAGCCGCTGCGCTGCTTCAGCAATGGACAAAACACAAGGCGCATCATTTTTGGAATTCTCCGGTGGCCGATGCGCCTTCAATTTACTTGCGCGCTTTGGGGCATCAACAAGTCAATGATGCATGGCTGGTGGAAGTCGCGAGAAAAAATCGCGGCAAACTCGTCACGTTAGACACCCGTTTGTCTGCGCACGCGACGGAAACGCATTTGGTTGAAACCATTATTTCGTAACCAGCCAACGCAATGGAACTCCGCCATCTCCGCTATTTCGTCGCCGTTGCCGAGGAAGAAAATGTTTCGCGCGCGGCGTTGAAATTGCACGTCTCGCAGCCGGGCTTGAGCCGGCAGATCCGCGACCTCGAGGACGAGATCGGTTTTCAATTGTTTGAACGCAGCGCGAAGTCGTTGCGTTTGACGGACGCCGGAAAAACTTTTTTGCCGGAAGCTAAAGCCGTTTTGCAGCACGCGGACGACGCAGTGAAAAAAGCGCGTGCGGCCATCAGCGGCACGCACGGCGAAATCCACGTCGGCTACGCGCCGTCGCTGACGGTGCAGATTTTGCCGCCGACGTTGCGCGGGTTTCAGGGAAAATTTCCGAACGTGCGCGTCGCGCTGCACGATTTGTCCACGGAAGAAATGCTGACGCAATTGCGCAGCGGAAAATTATCGGTCGCGCTGATGGTGCGGCTGGATCGCAAAACGTTGCGCGGACTGGATTTTCAGGAACTCGCGAGCTATCCGATCCGCGTCGCCGTCGCGCCCAAACATCCGTTCGCGAAATTGAAAAGCGTGACGCTGGCGCAGATCGCGCGTGAACCGATCATCGCTTACAGCCGCGAAGATTATCCGGAATATCACGCGA
This sequence comes from Verrucomicrobiota bacterium, assembly GCA_026225155.1. GTDB lineage: Bacteria > Verrucomicrobiota > Verrucomicrobiia > Limisphaerales > UBA11358 > UBA11358. The sequence goes on along the minus strand of JAMFSG010000253.1, from coordinate 79 downwards.
TGCTGGGGAAAATATTTACCACCGTCGGACGCACGCCGCGCATCGCCGAGGAACACGATGGCATCAGCGGCATCGTGTT